>NZ_JBYFCC010000025.1:0-50764 GCF_057652995.1 Flavobacterium sp. T50_26 | reverse complement strand
ATGGAGCAGCATGTTCTGTATTTAGTCCAATAGCCCCAGAGGCACAAATAGAAGGATGTGGAACAGAGGCAGGTTTAGCACCGGCTAATTTGAACACGGTAATTTATGCTACTCCAACATCAGGAGCAACACAATACCGTTTCACTTTAACAGACGGTGGAAGCTATAGTCAAGTGTACACAACGAGCACAAGAACGTTTAGATTAAGCAACTTTAATGCCTTGTCACCATTGACACCGGGCGGAAGCTATTCTGTAATGGTTGAGACGTTGGTTTACGGATTCTATTACCTTGGAAAAGATTGTAACATTACCGTACCAGGTGGTGGAGCTATCATTAGACCAACGGAAGTAGTGAAAGAAACAGTGGCCAGCGAATTACCAACAGAATTCAAAGCAATTGCTTATCCAAACCCATTTGCTACAAGTTTTGCACTTGATGTAAAAACTTCGAATACAGAAAAAGTAAGCTTAACTGTGTATGACATGGCAGGCAGACTATTAGAAGTAAAAGAAGTAAATGCAAGTGAAGTAGCCAACTATCAATTTGGAGATCGTTATCCATCAGGAGTTTACAACGTGATTGTAACCCAAGGAGAAGAGACCAAAACGGTACGTGTGGTGAAACAATAAGTTTCTAAGATACAAGGCAACTGAGTTGCTGAGTTAAATAAAGAGAAGCCTCCGAGAAATCGGAGGCTTTTTTTGTTTGGTAGTTGTTCGGTCTTGAAATAGGTTAGCGGTAAATAGACTTAGTGGGGAATTAACGATAATAAAAAATGCTCTTAACAATATTGTTAAGAGCATTTTAAAAAGGGATAATTATTTTTTGTAATTAAAGTTAAAATTTACTTTCTTTTAACTGAAACTTCCACATTACGTTCTATTGTATGACCCGGTCTTGTCCATTTTGGTTTTTCGCCTAATGCTTGTAGTTGCGAATCTTGTGCTTCAACTGTTTTGGGCTGTAATCCTTTTTCAAATGGTTTTTGAGGTTTTAAACCTAATAATTCAAACATTTTCATGTCTTCATTAACATCTGGATTGGGAGTGGTAAGCAATTTGTCTCCTGCAAAAATTGAATTTGCTCCGGCAAAAAAGCACATTGCCTGACCTTCTCTATTTATTTCTGTTCTTCCGGCAGATAAACGAACCTGTGTTTCGGGCATCACAATTCTAGTTGTGGCAACCATTCTAATCATTTCCCAAATTTCAATAGGTTTTTGATTTTCCATAGGAGTTCCTTCAACGGCAACGAGTGCATTGATTGGAACGGATTCCGGTTGCGGATTCAAATTTGATAATGTCACTAACATGTCTGCTCTATCTTCAATACTTTCTCCCATTCCAATTATTCCGCCACTGCAAACAGTTATGTTTGTTTTTCTAACGTTGTTAATGGTTTGCAAACGGTCTTCAAAACCACGGGTTGAAATTACTTCTTTGTAAAATTCCTCAGAAGTATCAAGGTTATGGTTGTAGGCATATAGTCCAGCTTCGGCCAAACGGTGAGCTTGATTTTCTGTAAGCATGCCCAGCGTGCAGCAAACTTCCATGTCAAGTTTATTTATGGTGCGAACCATTTCAAGCACTTGATCAAATTCCGGCCCATCTTTTACGTTTCTCCATGCTGCACCCATGCACACACGCGAAGAACCCGATGTTTTGGCTCGTAAAGCTTGTGCTTTAACATGTGGAACACTCATTAAATCATTTCCTTCCACTTTAGTATCGTAGCGAGCAGCTTGCGGGCAGTAGCCACAATCTTCTGAACAACCTCCAGTTTTAATAGAAATTAGCGTTGAAACTTGAACTACATTAGGGTCATGATGTGCTCTGTGTATTGAGGCAGATTCAAACAACAAATCCATCAAAGGTTTGTTATATAAAGCAAGTATCTCCTCCTTCGTCCAATTGTGTTTTGTGGTATTCATAAAATTTTATTATATGTCAAAAGTACTTAATTTCTTTAGATGAATCAGAAGCAAAGCAGTAGATTTTTTAAAATTTATTTCTGCATTACATTTCCTTCTTTATCATAAAGAACTATCCATTCATTATGGCCAAAATAGTTCCATTTTGCTTGTGCAAAATCAACCGATGGATCGATAAACGTTTTATATGGATGATGATTGACCGATAGTTTAGAGTCGATATAAATGCTAACATCTATTCCTTTTGCTTCATATTCTTTTTTAATATGTTGAGCCATTTGCCAAATTCCATCCGGTTTACTGGTTACTAATGCAAGTTGTTTTCGAGTAAGTTTTTCTACAATGTTATAAGGAATTTCTTCTTTTGTTTTTTTGTTGACTACTTTAAAGTTTGTAATACCGGTTTTTTGTCTAAGCATCATTCGCCAGCTTAACCGATGAGCTTCTTCTGTCCAAAGCACATCGCCTTTAATAAAATAATGTCTGACGGGAAGAATGAATTGGATAATAAAAAAGGGTATAAAAAAATAAGTAATTGCCTTTGAATAGGAAAATTGTTTGGATAAATCTTCTGGTTGAAGAATTGGTTTGTTTTTGAAAAAAATAGTTCGAATGGTTTCCGGCGAGTAGAAAAAGACAATAAAACTCAATGCAAAATAGGGGAAAATTCCAATTTGCAAGGTGATTGAATTAAATAAATGAAAAACCAAGCTTGCCAAAAAGGCAATGTTTCTGGTTTTTTTCCAAAGAAGTGCAGGTATGATAAGTCCATCAAAGAAAATTCCGGCATAAGCAATACTTATATGAAACCAATGTTCTGTGAAAATTGGTCCTAAAACAGGAAAATTAGATTGGCTTGAAAACAAAATCTTTGTAAATGTGCCATTCAACCAATCGGGATAGAACTTAGCCAAGGTGGCAAAAAAGTAAACTATCGTCATTTGAAGAATCATAACCCATGAACACCATCTAGGCATAGTTAGGTTTTGTATGGATGGATTTCTTTTCGCATCTATTGAGGCATATTGATTAGCAGGCAAAAAGAGCATTATTAAACACACTAAAATCAGCAAATAATAATGATTATTATAGGATGCTTTTTGCATTAAATAAACAGCTGTCCACATCAAAGTATATAATCCTACTGCATAACGATATTTGTAGCCAAGCATAATAAAAATACCCAAAATCCCCATTATAACAAAATAGACATACATGCCATAGCCCGGAAGAGGAACCAGAAAATCAAAACCTATGTGAGGAATGGAAACTGTGGGTTCTATCAAATTTTTTTTAACCCAGCCTGTAAAAATGGAAACAATGCTTTCTGCGGTAATCAAAAGACCTAGGCTAATCCTAAATAGAATTAATGGTGAGTTATCAATTGGTTCAAACGCTCTTTTTAGCATTACAATGAGTTTATATAGTGAATTGCAAAAGCTTTATCTTTTAAAAGTTGTTCTTTTAATTTTTCTACATTTTCAAATTTCACTTCGTCCCGTATTCGATCTAAAAGTTGAATTTGCATTTTTTTAGAATATAAATCTTTATCAAAATCAAAGAAATGAATTTCAATTGATTTGGATTCTCCATTTACAGTTGGGTTAAATCCGATATTCATCATACCATAAACCAATTTATTTTCTATCCAACTTTGAACAATATAAACACCGTTTTTAGGAATTAATTTATAAGATTCTTGTATTTGTAAATTTGCGGTAGGAAAATCTAATGTTCTCCCAATTCCTTTTCCTTGGGTTATTGTTCCGGTTAAAAGATAAAAATAACCCAAATAGTCATTGGCTAATTTTACATTACCTTCCATTAAAGCATTTCTAATTTTTGTTGAGCTTACAGAAACTTCATCAATTTCCTGAGCAGAAATTTGTTCTACTTCAAAATCATATTTTTCACCAAATTCAATTAAATCATTAATGTCTGCCGTTCTATTTCTTCCAAAACGATGGTCATAACCAATAATTATTTTTTTAACGTTAAATTGATTAACTAAGATTGTAGAAACAAATTCTTCGGCGGTTAGTCTTGAAAAGGCTTGGTCAAATGGATGGATAATTAAATTATCAAGACCCAATTTTTCCAGTAGTTCTGTTCTTTCTTCGATTGTGTTTAATAATTTTATTTCACTGCTGTCTTGCAGCACCATTCTTGGATGAGGAAAAAAAGTGAGCACTAAACTTTCACAAGAAGAAGATGCATTTTGTAGTAGTTTTTCAATAATTGTTTTGTGTCCAAAATGAACCCCGTCAAAAGTTCCCAGTGTTAACACTGTTTTGTTTTTAGGTTTAAAGTTGTATATGGATTGAAAAGTTTTCAAAGATATTTTTTTTACAAATTTAATTATTATAAAAATAAATACAACAACTTTACAATTAATAAGAATATTCTAATTGAAAGAATTAAAAAATTATGTAAATCATTAAAAATAAATTAGAATTATTAAAAATATGATATATTTGTTGCCTAATTAATTTCCAAAAAATGAAAAAAATAATACTATTAACCTTGTTTACAGTTATGTCTTTTTTTGACATGAGTGCTCAAAAAAATAATTTTTGGAGCCCTGTAAATGAAAATGTTACAGCGGTTAACAAAACCGCCCAAAGAGATTCATTCCCTTCAGATTTTGCTTTGTATAATCTCAATATTGAGGCGTTTAGAGCTGCTTTGGCAGCTGCTCCTGATCGATTTTTATCGCAAGAAGGTGTAATCATTACGTTGCCAAATTCTAGAGGAGAAATGGAACGATTTGAAATGTTTGAAGCTTCTAATTTTGACCCTGAACTTCAAGCTCAATTCCCAGAAATAAGATCGTATATCGGGATTGGGATTGACGATCCAAAAGCTCAACTTCGATTAAGTATTGACCCGAATGGTGTTCAAACCATGGTGTTTAGAGCAGGCAAAAGAAATGAATTCATGGAACCTTATTCAGAAAGTGGATTGATTTATGCTTCATATGAGTCATCCAGACAAAAAGGAAAAATGCCTTTTACTTGTTCTACAGTAGATCATGCTGTAAGCAACCGTCTTTCGGATGAAGTTGGTGATCAAGAAATAATGGCAAATAACAGTGTTTTAAAAACTTTCCGATTAGCCATTTCTTGTACAGGTGAATATGGTGCTTATCATGGCGGAACTGTTGCCGGAGCGTTAGCAGCAATGAATGCCACAATGACGAGAGTTAATGGTGTTTTTGAAAGAGATTTAGCGGTAAGATTAAATATTATTGCAACAAATAATTTAGTTGTTTATACAAATGCAGGTTCAGATCCTTATTCACCAGCATCTGGAATAGATAATTGGAATGCTGAACTTCAAAGCACATTAACAAGCGTAATTGGCGAGGCAAATTATGATATTGGACACTTGTTTGGAGCAACAGGTGGAGGAGGAAACGCCGGATGTATTGGGTGTGTATGCGTAAATGGTCAAAAAGGTAGTGCTTATACATCACCGTTAAATGGTATTCCTGCTGGAGACCTTTATGATATTGACTATGTAGCTCATGAAATGGGTCACCAATTGGGAGCAAATCACACATATTCTGAAATTAATGAAGGATCAGGTGTAAATGTTGAGCCGGGAAGTGGTTCTACCATTATGGCCTACGCAGGAATTATGGAAAATAATGTGCAAAATAATAGCGATGATTATTTTACATATAGAAGTATTTTACAAATTCAAAACAATTTAGCAAACAAAGCGTGTGCAAACAACACTCCATTAAGCAATCCTGCTTTAACCATAACTTCTGGTGGAAACTGGACTATTCCAAATGGAACTGCTTTTATTCTAACAGGAACAAATCCAACCAATAACCCGGGAGCAACTTTTACTTGGGAACAAAATAATACAGCCACAAATCAAGTTACAGGGGCAAACAGTATTTGTTATCCTACTAAACCAGCAGGGCCAAACTTTAGATCTTTACCTCCCGTAAGCACTCCGGTGCGTTATATGCCGGCACTTAGTTCGGTATTAAATAACAATTTAACTACAACATGGGAATCTGTTTTAACTATTCAACGAACAATGGCCTTTACGTTAACCGCAAGAGACAATGTTGCCAATAATGGTCAAACAAGTACAGTATCGGCTAGTATCACTACTAGTGGTAGTATTGGTCCATTTTCTGTTACTTCACAAAATACGAGTGGTATTTCTTGGGAACAAGGCTCTACACAAACTATTACCTGGAATGTTAACGGCACAACTGGTTTAACAGGATCAAACAATGTAGATATTTTATTGTCAACAGACGGCGGTCAAACGTTTGCTACTGTTTTAGCATCTGGAACTCCTAATGATGGTTCGCATACAATTACGGTGCCTAATGTAGCTGCACCATTTTGTAGAATTATGATAAAACCAACGGGCAACATTTATTATGCTTTAAACACCACGCCTTTTTCAATTGGTTATACAGTAACTACTACATGTAATACTTATAACTATACTACTCCTTTTGCAATTCCTGATAACGGATCAACTTTTACAACCGCTTCACTTAACATACCAACTAATGTTACGATTAGTGATGTAAACATTGGTGTAAATGTAACGCACTCTTATTTAGGAGATTTATTAATTGCTGTGTTAGGACCTGGAAACAATCAAGTTAATTTGTTTGAAAGACAATGTGCAGAAAACCAAAATTTAAATGTTGTGTTTGATGGTAGTGGCACCACTCTTGCTTGTGCTTCACCAACTGTTGGAACTTTTCAACCGGCTCAAACTCTAAATGTTTTTAACGGATTACAATCTGGTGGCAATTGGATTTTTGGTATAAATGATAATTTTGCTCAAGATACAGGAACGGTTAACTCTTTTTATATTGAAGTTTGTTCACAGGAAATAACATTATCTGCACCTGATTTCGGATTTGACGATTTTGTAGTTTATCCTAATCCTAACAAAGGAGATTTCTCTGTTCAATTTAGCAATTCTACCGGCGATGTAACAGTTTCTGTTCATGATATGAGAGGTCGTTTGGTCTATGAAAATCAATTTGGAGGAGGTGATTCATTTAATCAAAACATTACGTTAAATGATGCTCAAACTGGAGTCTATTTATTAAGTGTTACCGATGGTAATCGCAAAGAAGTGAAACGAGTAATTGTTGAATAAAATTCACACTTTTTGTCAATATAGTAAAAGACCGTCAATTTTGACGGTCTTTTTTTTGGTTTTTTTCAAAAAAATTGATTATTTTTAAACCCAAAAAAAAATTTATGAAAAAAATATTATTCTTATTGTTTTGCTTACTGATTTCCTTGGTCAGCCATTCGCAAAAGAACTTTTGGGAAAAGATGCCAAACGAGAATGTCTCACCAATTCAAAGAGTTCAACGCACAACAATTCCTTCTAAGTTTGATGTTTATGCTTTAGATTTACAAAGTTTTAAAGCAGAATTACTTCAAGCACCTAAAAGAGAAACGGCAAACACGCTTTCTAATGTGATAGTCAGTTTCCCACAAGCATCAGGTGAATTTGAAAGTTTCAGAATTTATGAAGCTTCTGTAATGCATCCAGATTTGCAAGATCAATTTCCTGATATCAAGTCATATGTTGGTATTGGAGTGGAAAACAAAACGGCTATGGTGCGATTCAGCACAACACTATTTGGTGTTCACGCCATGCTTTTTGCTGCAGATAGTGAAGTGAATTATATTGATACCTATACAAAGGATCTAAGTCAATATATTGTTTACTCCAGAAAAAATATACAATCCAGCTCAGATTTCAGTTGTTTGGTTGAAGATGAAATTGCTGAAGAAGTAGATGGTATTCATTTTTCTCCAAGAAATAATAACAGTATTGAATCCAATACCGGCATATTTAGAACCTATCGTTTAGCCATGGCATGTACCATCGAGTATGCACAATTTCATTGGCAAGCAGCCGGAATGACAGCGGGAACTCCCGTAGCTACTCGAAAAACAGCAGTTTTGTCTGCAATGAATGTTTCTATGACGAGAGTTAATGGAATTTATGAAAGAGACATGTCGTTGACCATGCAGTTAGTACCAAATAATTTAGATGCTATATTTATAACTAGTGACAATTTTGATAACAATAACGCACAGGTTTTAATAGGTCAAAGTCAATCAGTAATTGACCAAGTTATTGGAATAGCAAATTATGATATCGGTCATACCGTTAGCACCGGTGGCGGAGGTTTGGCACAGCTTAACTCTCCCTGTACAGGAAGTAAAGCTAGAGGAATTACTGGTTCGTTTGCACCCGTTGGAGATCCTTTTGATGTGGATTATGTTGCTCATGAAATGGGTCATCAATTTGGAGCTACTCATACTTTTAACAATTCTTGTAGCGGAAACAGGACTAATTCAACAGCGATTGAACCTGGTAGCGGAAGTACAATCATGGCTTATGCTGGTATTTGTTCGCCAAACGTTCAAAATAATTCAGATTCCTATTTTCACGCAGTTAGTTTAGCTCAAATGGATAATTTTGTTTCCGGAAATGGCAATTGTTCAAACAACATCAATAACAATAACGATGCACCCGTAATTCAACCCATTCCAAATTATACAATTCCAAGAAGTACAGCTTTTGTTTTAGAAGGAAATGCAACCGACGCAAATGGTAACACATTAACTTATTGTTGGGAACAAACAGACAATGGAATTGCCACTCAACCCCCAACCGCTGACGATGATGCAAATGGTCCAAGATTTCGTTCAAGAGCTCCTTCATCTAGAACAGATAGATACATGCCTTTTATGAACACAATTTTAGCAGGAGGAACTTCTAATTTATGGGAAGTAGTTCCATCTATCGCAAAAACGATGAAGTTTGCTTTGGTTGTTAGAGACAATGCAACACCAAATGGAGGGCAAACAGCCAGAACAAATATGACTGTGACAACAGTTGCAAATGCAGGTCCTTTTTTGGTAACAGCACCAAATACAAATGTTTCTTGGGTCGCCGGTTCAAATCAAACGGTTACTTGGGATGTTGCCGGCACCACTGCTAATGGAGTAGATACTCCTTATATTGATATTTATTTATCAACAAATGGAGGATCAACTTTTCCGGTTTTGTTAGCAAGCAAAGTGCCTAATGATGGTTCAGAAGTTATCACCGTACCTAATACGGTTGGAACTAACAATAGAATAATGGTAAAAGGACATAAAAATATATTTTTAGATGTATCTAATACAAGTTTTTCAATAACTGCTCCCACTTCAATGATGGCGATTGCTTTTAATGGAGTTGTGGGAGAACAAAATAAATCAGTTTGCCAAGGAAGTAATGTTGTTTATAACTTAGCGTATCAAACATTTGCCGGATTTAGTGCCAATTCAACTTTTTCTGCAACTGGTAATCCTGCCGGAACAACAGTCTCTTTCGTACCTGCATCTGCATCAGCACAAGGAACAATTCAAATGCAAGTTACCACAAGTATTACAACGCCAATTGGATTGCACACCATTGCTGTAACGGCAACTTCCGGAGCAATTACAAAAACTGTCAATATGTATTTAGACGTTGTAAGTGGTAACTTTAATGTTTTAACATTAATAACGCCTGCAAATGGTGCAGTAGTAGAGCCTTCGGGTGTGCCTTTTGTTTGGTCTGCAGATCCAAATGCCACTACGTATTCAATTCAAATTGCAACAGATTCGTCATTTTCAACAATTTTAGAGGAAAATGTAGTAGCTAGTAATAGTTATTCTTCATCAGATTTGCCAAACGCTTCTACATTATATTGGAGAGTTGCACCAGGAAATAGCTCTTGTTCAGGAGCTTATTCCTCTGCGTTTACTTTTTCTACAACCTATTGTGGATCAGTAGATTCAACAGATGTTCCTATTGAAATTCCGTCTTCGGGTACTTCGACAGTAAATTCGACATTGACAATTCCGGCAATAGATAATGTTATAATACAAAAAATTTCAGTCAATTTAAATATTTCTCATTCGTGGATAAATGATTTGATTGTAACTTTAATCAGTCCATCCGGAACACAAGTACAGTTAATCAACAGAGAATGTAATCCTAATCAAGAAGATGCAGATGCAGTGGCTACTTTTGATGATAGTGGTGTTGTTTTAGTTTGTGAAGCTAATCCTGCCATTTCAGGGGTTATTATTCCTCAACAACCTCTTTCTGCTTTAAACGGTCAAAATTCGCAAGGACAATGGACGCTTAGAGTGCAAGATGTATTTGATGCAGATGGTGGTGCAATTAATAGCTGGAGTTTAACTATTTGCAGTGAAAATGCTCCGGCAAGTATTGAAGATAATAGCAATTTAAATTTTGGATTGTATCCAAACCCTACCAAAGGTAATTTCTCAATTCAAATGAATAATGTTCAAGCAGATAAAGTTGGAATTGCTGTTTATGATTTACGTGGTCGATTGATTTTTGATCAATCTTATTCAAGCAATGGAACTTTCAATCAAGAAATTCAATTAGCAAATCCGCAAGCAGGAATTTATTTAGTAAAAGTTTCTGATGGAAATAATAAAGAAGTGAAACGTTTAATAGTGGAATAAAATAGTGTAAACAAAAAAAAAGACGGCACTGCTTCAAAGCAATGCCGTCTTTTTATTTTAATAGAAGATTATTTTACAGTAACACTTTTGATAATCTGTGGCACTTTATCGCAGGTAAAATTTAAATCGAAGCGTATGTCATTCTTAGCCGATAGTTGTAAATTTCCTTTGTCTATTTTAAAATAACCGGTTTGTCCTTTGCAAAAACAATGACGACCAAAAATTAGTTTGGTTTGTTGAAGTTCAGAATCAGTTAGGTCTACTGATTTATCTGAATTTTTAATTTCAAAAATAATGTCTTCGCGATAATGACCGTCTTGCAAATTGGCTTGTGTGGTTTTGTTGTATTGGTAGTGAATTACGGTTGTTCCTTCTTGGTCTTTGATGTCATAATACATTCCGCCCAAATCATCATAATGCAGAATGAGTTGTTTGTTTTTTAAAATTTCCACTTCACACGTTCCGTCTTGTGGACATTCACTACTGAGTTTTGGCATAGTTGATGAAACGTTTTTTTGAGCGTTACAAGAAAATAATAATCCGAATAAAAAGAGTACAATTATTTTTTTCATGGTTGAGGTTTTAATGAATGTTTCAAAAAGCAAGCCAATTATTTTCCGTTGAATTCGTTCATTGTGTTGCTTAATCCGGCTAAAGCAAACGATTGAATGATTTGAGACGATAATTCTAATCGTTCGGTTAGTTTTGATTTTTCTTCTTCGTCCCATTCGCCCAAAACGTAACTCACTTGTTGTCCTTTTTTAAATTGGTCGCTAATGCCAAATCGAAAACGTGGATATTCGGTGGTATTTAATAAACTTTGGATACTTTTTAATCCGTTGTGACCGCCATCGCTTCCTTTGGTTTTGATGCGGATGGTGCCGAAACTTAGGTTTAAATCGTCGGTGATAACTAAAATATTCTCTTTTTCGATGTTTTCTTTTTCCATCCAATATTTCACCGCTTTTCCGCTGAGGTTCATATAGGTGTTGGGTTTTAAGAGAATCAATGTTCGTCCTTTGATTTTGAATTCGGCTACATCACCCAACTTGGCTGTTTGAAAACTGATGCTTTCTTTTTTGGCAAAATGGTCGAGTATTTTGAATCCGATGTTGTGGCGAGTATTGATATATTCGGCTCCGATGTTTCCGAGTCCGACGATTAGAAATTTTTTCATATCCGGTGCTGTAACGGTTTTTTGGGTTTGAAAAAGTGATGTAATCCAGTTGATCATTCTGCAAAAGTACGAAAGTTTCTAATTCTAGCCGATTTTGATTTGGAGCACGTTCTACCCCTGATGGTAACGGAAAGCCTTGTGCAGCCAAAACCGATTTTTTCTTGCCGACCCAAAGCGACCAACGGAAGCTCTTGGGGCGGCTTAGAAAAAACGGGTTTGGCATACAAGCTTGTAGTGAACAGCAGGATTGGGTTCTAAAAAAAGTTGTCGGTTGTCGGTTGAGAGTTTTCTGGGATTGTGTTTCTGAAAAAAAGTTCAGAATACAAAAAAAAAGCACCGGCGTGAACCGATGCTTTTGCTATTGAGAAAATTGAAATTATTTTTTCTTTTTTGCTCCACCTTTTTCTGCTTTTGCAGCTTCTTGAGCGGCTTTCATAGCGGCACGTGAAATTCTCACTTGAGCTACAACAGTGTTGTCCGGGTGCATTAATTTGAAGTTGTTGGTTTCAATTTTTGTAACGTATAATTTGTTACCCATTTCTAATGGCGTGATGTTCGCTTCTACGAAATCAGGAAGATTTTTTGGTAAAGCTTTCACTTTTAATCTTCTTTGGTTTAAACGTAAAACTCCACCGGCTAATACACCTGGCGATGTTCCTGTTACTTTTACAGGGATTTCCATAATGATTTCTTTGTCGTCTTTTAACGCATAGAAGTCGATGTGTAAAATTTTGTCTGATACTGGGTGAAATTGGATGTCTTGTAAAATTACATCTGCTTTTTTACCGCTATTTAGTTCGATTACAACAGTGTGTGCGTTTGGAGTGTACACCAAGTTTTTGAACGCTTTTTCTTCTGCTGTAAAATGCACTGGTTGATCTCCTCCGTAAATAACGCAAGGAACCATTCCAGCATCACGTACGGCCTTCGTTGCCTTTTTGCCTACGTTTTCTCTTTCTGATCCTTTAATCGTAATCGATTTCATTGTAAATAATATATAGTTAATAATAAAATACTTGTTTGTTGTCAGTTATCAGTTGTCAGTTATTATATGCTAATCACTAATTACTATTCACTAATCACTTAACAATCTACATTAAAAATTTTCCACTGATGGAATTGTTGTGTTGCACCATGTGCATTACTTCTGCAAAAAGCGGTGCACAACTCACCACTCTAATTTTGTTTGATTCTTTCTTTAACGGAATTGAATCGGTTACTATTAATTCGCTCAATTTTGAGTTTTCAATTTTTTCGTACGCATCGCCGGATAAAATGGCGTGTGTACAAATGGCTCGAACGCTCAGAGCTCCTTTTTCAATCATTAAATCGGCTGCCTTTGCAAGGGTTCCGCCGGTATCAATCATATCGTCTACTAAAACGACGTTTCTTCCTTTTACTTCTCCGATAAGTTCCATTGTATCGATCACGTTGGCAACTTTTCGTTGTTTGTAACAAATTACAACATCCGATTCTAAAAATTTAGAATAGGCGTAGGCTCTTTTGGAACCGCCCATATCGGGGGAAGCAATCGTTAGATTCTCCAAATTCAAACTTTTTACATACGGCAAAAAGATGGTGGATGCGAACAAATGGTCAACCGGTTTTTCAAAGAAACCTTGAATTTGATCGGCGTGTAAATCCATTGTCATAATTCGGGTTGCTCCGGCTGTTTCTAATAATTTTGCTACTAGTTTTGCTCCGATTGGCACTCTTGGTTTGTCTTTTCTGTCTTGTCTGGCCCATCCGAAATAAGGAATTACAGGGGTTATGTGTCTGGCTGATGCCCTTTTCGCGGCATCAATCATCAACAAAAGTTCCATCAGGTTGTCGGCACTTGGAAAAGTGGAGCAAACGATGAAGACCCGCAATCCGCGAATGGATTCTTCAAAAGACGGTTGAAACTCGCCGTCACTATATTCAGAGAACGTTACTTTTCCTAGCGGAATTCCATAGTTTTTGGCTATTTGTTCGGCTAAGTATACACTTTTTGAACAAGCAAATATTTTTGCTTCCGGTTCGTTGTGTGACATTTTAATTCGTTGTTATGTAGTTAGTTAGTTGTGTGTCGCCTAAACGAGGTGCAAATTTAGAAATAAAAATCAACTTGTAAAGCAATTTTTCCACATTTTTCTTGAAAATGTGTCAAAAAATTATTTACATTTGCACCCACAAATAAGCATCCCTGCCCGGATGGCGGAATTGGTAGACGCGCACGACTCAAACTCGTGTACTTAGGTGTGTGGGTTCGATTCCCACTCCGGGTACTTTTAAAAACCTCTAAAGTGTTGGCAATCAGCAATTTAGAGGTTTTTTATTTTATTTTTTGCCGAAATTTTGCCGAAAATCATTTCTTATATTTGCTAAAACATTTCTTAATTAAATATTGTCTAATTTCATTTTTAGCAATTAAATCTTTCTCGTAAATTAGATTTTCATTTAATTTGTTTTCTATCATTTTATGTAATTTATATAATTCTTCGTAGGTAAGATGAATTGCAACGTTATAAACTGTTTGTGCTTTCATTTTTTATCTTATTTAAATAAAATTAATTATTAAATTTAGAAAATTTAATTTGTCCTTGTCATCAAATTAATTAAAAGTAATAAAACTAAAATGAGAAAAGCACATAATCAAATCATATTTTCAGCATCAGATTTATCCAACCATATTCATTGTAAACATTTGACTAATCTTAATTATGATGTGGTTCAAGGTTTAAAAGATAAACCAATTAGTACTAATAGAGTTTTGGATGTTTTAAGAGAAAGAGGTATTAATTTTGAAAATTCTTTTTTAAGTGATTTGGAAACTAAAGGATATGTAATCATTAAGATTTCTCAAGATGATCCAGAAGCTAGACAAAGGACAATTGATGCAATGAGTAAAGGCGTTGATTATATCTATCAAGCGAGATTGAGTAATGATAAATGGCAAGGATGGGCTGATTTTCTTATAAAAGTTAATCAGCCTAGTGATTTAGGTGACTGGTCCTATGAAGTAATAGATACCAAACTATCGACAGAAACAAGAGCTGGCACTATATTACAAATTGCTCTCTATTCTGAAATAATAGCAGAAATACAAGGTGTTTTACCTGAAAATATGTATGTAAGAACACCTGAAAGTGAAATTGTATATCGTGTAAATGATTACATATCTTATTTACGGTTAATTAAAAAACGATTAGAAATTGCTATTGCAACACCATTAAAAACTTATCCAGAACCTTGTTCTCATTGTGATATTTGTAATTGGTGGGAACATTGTAATAGCATTAGAAGAAAAGATGACCATTTGAGTTTTATAGCAGGAATGGGTACTTCTCAGATTAAAGAAGTTAAATTACATGGAATAACAACACTACAAGGAATGGCAGAGATTCCTTTACCAATACCTTTTAAACCCAATAAAGGTTCAAAAGAAACTTTTACAAAATTAAGAGAACAAGCAAGGGTTCAAAATGAAACTAGAAGTTTACAAAAGCCAATTTATGAAGTTATAGAATTAAAGGAAACTACTGGATTTTACAATTTACCTGAACCAACTGATGGAGATATTTATTTAGATTTTGAAGGTGACTCATTAGTGGAACCATCAGGACTAGAGTATTTATTTGGCTGGGTATTTCAAGGAAAATATCATTGCATTTGGGTTTCCAATATGGAGGAAGAAAAAGCTGCATTAGAACAGTTTATCGATTTTGTTTTTGATAAAAGAACTGAGTTTCCAACCTTACATATTTATCATTTCGCACCTTATGAAACTGTAGCTTTAAAGCGAATGATGGGTAAATATGCCACAAAGGAAAATGAAATCGATATTTTATTGCGGACTAATTGTTTTGTTGATTTACATAGAGTTTTAAAACAATCTATAAGAGCAGGTGTTGAAAGGTATTCCTTAAAAGATTTAGAAAAGTATCATGGTTTTGTTAGAGAAATGGATTTACGAAGTTTATCTAAATTCAAAGCTGATTTTGAATTTTTATTGGAAAGTAAAAAATTCGAACTGATTACTGATGAGATGAAACAAGCCATTCAGCTTTATAATCAGGATGACTGTTTTTCTACATTATATTTACATCAATGGTTAGAAAAAGAAAGAGAAAATTTAGTGTCAAATGGAAATACGATAGCTAGACCTATCCCTAATGAAGTAGAAACACCTGAATTTGTTACCGCACATTTGGAACGTATTTTACCTATTTATAAAGCATTAATGCATGAAATTCCACTTGATATAACTGAACGTACGAAAGAACAACAAGCCAGATTAATTTTGGCAAATATGTTGGATTGGTATAGAAGAGAACAAAAATCTTTTTGGTGGGAATTTTTTAGGATTTTAGAATTAGAACCTGATGAATTGTTAGATGAGAAAACAGCTTTGACTTATTTAGAATTTACCGGAACTAGAGAAAATGATAAAAAAAGTGTTATAGATTATTATACTTTTATTAGTCAGGAAAATGAAATAAGACCAGGTAATAAAGTAAAACTAGGTGATGAAAAAACATTAGCAGAAGTAATTGAAATAGATGAAATTAATAATATTGTTAAGTTAAGAAAAGGTCCAAGTATAAAAGATATTCATCCAATTACAATTATTAAATACGAACAAATTAGCACTAAAGATAAAGAAGAAAACTTAATTCGTTTTGCAGAATGGATTGT
Organism: Flavobacterium sp. T50_26; assembly: GCF_057652995.1. Lineage (NCBI taxonomy): Bacteria > Pseudomonadati > Bacteroidota > Flavobacteriia > Flavobacteriales > Flavobacteriaceae > Flavobacterium > Flavobacterium sp. T50_26. The sequence continues at coordinate 34,434 of NZ_JBYFCC010000025.1, read as the reverse complement.
TACTAATGGTTTTGAGAATGAATTACCTAACTACAAAGTTACACGTAATTTATTGTTAAATAAGTTGCCTCAACTCACACAACCGCTAATTAATACAGATATTTTATTGGAAAAAAGTATTGATTGGGCTACTAAATTAGATTCTAGCTATTTACCTATTCAAGGACCTCCTGGAGCAGGGAAAAGTTTTACTGGAAGCCATATGATTTTTGATTTGATTAAAAAAGGAAAACGTATTGGAATCACTGCTCTTAGTCATAAAGTAATTATCAATATACTTGAAAAAGTAAAACAATTAGCAGATGATGAATCCTTTGATTTGCGAATAATCTACAAAGGTTCTTCAACTGAGAATGAAGATTACCCTTGGACTATGGCTAAAAAAGTCGATGACATTTCTGATTCAATTCACAATTATCATCTCATAGCTGGAACAAGTTTTATGTGGTGTAGTGAAAAACTCAAAGATTCTTTGGATTATTTATTTATTGATGAAGCGGGACAATTTGCATTAATTGACACTTTAGTAGTATCTCATGCTAGCAAGAGTATAATTTTATTAGGTGATCATCAACAATTGAAACAACCCATAAAAGGAGTTCATCCAGAAGGATCTGAAGTTTCTGCATTGGAACATTTGTTAGAAGGAAAGAAAACAATTCCAGTAGAAAAAGGAATCTTTTTAGCTAGTACATGGAGAATGCATCCCAATATTTGTTTTTTTGATTCTGAAATGTTTTATGAATCAAGATTACATTCCATTCAAGGATTAGAGAATCAAAGGATTGAAGGAAATACACAATTTATTGGTTCTGGGTTATTTTATAAATCTGTTGCCCATGAAGGTAATAGCAATATGTCATTAGAGGAAATTAATGCAATTGAAAAAATTGTTCAAGAACTTACAAAGGGTGATGTTTTTTGGTATGATGAAAAAAACGAAAAAAAAGTTTTAGTTGCTAGTGATATAAAAATAATCACACCTTACAATAGTAATGTTTTTGAAATGCAGAAGCGATTACCACATATTCAGATAGGCACTGTTGATAAATTCCAAGGACAAGAAGCACCCGTAGTTATTTATAGTATAGCAAGCTCATCGCCTGAAGATGCTCCGCGAGGAATGGAATTTTTATATAGTCCGAATAGGTTGAATGTAGCTGTTTCAAGAGCTAAGGCAATGTTTATTATGGTAGGAAATCCAAGTATATTTGAACCTGATTGTAAATCACCCGAACAAATTAAATTAGCAAACCCATTTTGTAGGTTTATTGAGCTTGCTAAATTAATTATTTAGAGTTTTTATTTGAATTAACTAAATGAAGCAAACAAAGAATTGATACTAAAAATACTTGCATAACGATAGTTATCGCCACAGTATAAGAGTGATTTTTGTACAGTTGAGCGAGGTTTTATATAAGTAAAATATTACTATTTCTTAATCAATACTTCTAAAATTAAAAGTTGTACAATTTTTGTATATTTGTTCGGAAAACATAGAATAAAAATGAGTCAATTTGATTACATAAAGGATATTGCTAAGTACGGTCTGGAAAACGATCAGGAAAAGTTATTGACTGTATTAAACGAATTGATTGAACACTCTAAAAACACTAAGAAGTTAAACTTTGCGATTCAATTACAATCTATTTTAAAGGATTCTATTCGCTTACAAAAGCACAATAGTTTAACAAAAGTAGGTAGTGACCAATATTTTAATCGATTAGAAGACAAAGAAGTTTCAGATTTAATTCTGGAAAAAATAACTTCTGATTATACTTTGTCTAACATTGTGATTGAAGATAAAGTAAAGCAAGAACTTGAGTTTTTTATTGAGGAACACCATAGACTTGATTTACTTCAACAATTTAACTTACCTGTATCCAATAAATTGTTGTTACATGGACCATCTGGTTGTGGAAAAACATTAGCTTCTTATGTTATTGCCGGTGAATTAAAGAAAATGATGATCGTTCTTAATCTAGGGGCCATCGTATCTTCTAAACTTGGTGAAACAAGTAAAAACTTATCTAAGATATTTAAAAAAGCTGCTTTGGAAGATTGTATTATTTTCCTTGATGAATTTGATAGTATAGGTAAGATTAGAGATTATAGTCAAGACCATGGTGAAATGAAACGAGTTGTAAATACTATTTTACAATTATTTGACTATTTACCTCAAAGTAGTATTGTTATAGCAGCTACCAATCAAAAAGACATGTTAGATGATGCCTTGTTGAGACGTTTTGATAATATTATTACTTTTAGCTTACCAACGGAAAAAGAAATCAAGGAGCTTATCAATCTTACTCTGAAAGATGGAAGGTTTGCCTTTAAGAATAAAAGTGAAGTAACTAAAATTATTAAGGACTGCAAAGGATTATCTTACTATAGTATTCAAAAGACTTTGATTAATTCTATTAAAAAATCATTGTTTGCTTCTGTTGGACAATCAAAAAGCTTAGTTACTTATATTGATACTACTATTTGGAAAAATTTAATAGCTATTGAAAAAGATTCATTAAACATCTAATGAATCTATTTCAATTGTAGTATCTGCATCTAAATCTCCAATTACTTCAAGATTATTAACAAGTTGTATTTCATCATATAGTAATCCTGTTTGATTTCTTGTTGTTTCTTCGATATTAATTACTAATGAAAAAGGAAATTCTTTTGGATAACCTGCTGGTAGTTCTCCAATAATTTGATCGGTAACCAAACAATGCACTGCTAATTTGAATGTGTTTTCTTCATTAATCAAATCACTAACATTTACATTTAAATCTATCTTTTGAGTATTTGAGTATGGTATTGGTTTTGATTTATATCTACCGTTTTGTGACCAAGTCAAACCTGTTTTTAATTTAGAATCTACTTCAACATTTGACTTAATTATATCCTCCGCTTCATGATTTTTGAAAATTGAAAATGCTAGATGAATTGGATTATATGATAATTGATTGTTTTTTATAGGTAAAAAGCTAAAGCATAGCGTTGCTGTAACTTTAAGAATTCTATTTTGTTTGCCTAAATCTGTTTCGGTTAAATATTTAGGAAAATTAATTGGATATACTCTTAAATCATCATCGCTTATACTATCCTCTAATATTAAAGTTGCAGAATTTTCATTTGAAAAAACACTTTTAAAATTATCAATGTAGCCATGCCCTGCAACACGATTCTTTAGTTTTGAAACCGAAGCATCAAAAGGAATCTTATTCAACGAGGCTGAATTAATTATTAAAGCTTTTATTGTTTGTGGATGTAATTCTGGATATTGTTTTTGAATTTTAGCCGCTATGTTGGCTACTAATGGAGTAGAAAAACTTGTTCCCACATCTTTAAATAATCCGATTTCAGGTCTAGCAGAAATTAAATCAATCATTGCATCATCCATATAATCTAAACTTGTTGCATTATAGTAGCCTAAATCACCACCACTTTCAATTACATCTGGTTTGAAATAATTTTTGTTGGACTTATTTCTTGAAAAAATTAAGCTTAAATCTATATTTCCTTTTCTTGAAAATAAGGATGGAAATTCTCTCCCATCTGCAATCCCACAAAATGGACCATTGGCTATATTATCTGCTGCTGCTCCTACAGTGAAATTATTCATACTATCGGCAGGCGTACATATATTCGTTTTTTCGGAATGAAAGTATCCTAAATCGTAAGAACTATTATCGTTAATAGCATCATTATTATTCGCTGTACAAATGAATATTAAACTATCCGTTTCATAAGCAAACTTATCTAATAGAAAAGTATAATCTGAAAAAGTTTCGTTTGTTGTTTTATGTCTATCGTAACAAGTTGTTAATGTAAATATTTTAATTTGAGGATATTTGGCTTTAACCTCGTAAAGCATATTTACTAATTCAATTTCAGAAATGAAACCAGTTCCGCTATTTGATATTTTTATTGATAATGCTTTAGCATCTGCTATAACATCTTGGTTAAATTGATTTAAATGATTGATTTTACCCAAAGTAGCCAAACCTGCAACAGGTGTGCCATGACCATTTCTTTGAAGATTGGCTGTATCTATAAAAGGATCTCCATTTAGAGAAAAACTTCTATCATCAATTAACAATGGTGCAATAGCCGAAGTTGAGCTAATACCTGTATCAATAATTCCAATAATTGGTAAATCTTCATCTGCATTAACAATATTGATACCTTGTGCTCGAGTTACTGTATTAAACTCTCCTGGGCGAACAGTGGTGAAAGCTGAATTTGTAGCACTTTCAATAATATCAAAGTTTTCGATAATTTCTTGAAGTATTTCAGGTGTAGGATTGTTTAATTCTAGTCTATCATTAGGTTCGTCAAATTTAAAATCTAATGATTTCTCTTTTAAATAAGTAAATAATCTTTTTAGAATGTCCGTTTTTAACCTATCATTTAATGGTAGATTCATTAATGATAAATAGACCAATCCTTGCATTTGATCTAAACGAAATTTTACAATTTCTCTTATTTGTAATAACTTGAATGAAGCAATGTACAATACATAATTTTCATATTCCAAGTCTGTTTTGTTTTCTAATTCTTTTTGAATGAATTTATGTACTTCATTCAGAAATACTTGAAACTTTTTATGGTCGATAATTGCAAAAAGTCCTTTTTTACCAAAATCATAAAATGCTACCGCTTCTAAACCAAAATTATTATAATATATTTTGAAAAAATCGCTAATTACAAATTGCCCTTGGAATGTAAATACTACATGGTCTATGTAATGCGGTACATTTAAAGTTTTACTTCTTCTATCATTTTTTATAGCAATGCTTGCAAAGAATCTTTCTCTATCGATTCTAAGCGTTTGTGCTACTCTGTAATAGTTTTTTGGTTCTTCCTCTTCCTCTTCATTTTCTGGTGCAAAACCATATCTGAATTTCATTGGAATAACCTTTTCTAATTGTTGTTCTGAAAGAAGTCTTAAATGTTTTTTATTTGGCATATATCATTTAGTTTTTGAGTAATTATTTTGTTTTAAAATATTTTAAGGATTAATGTTAGAATTGTTTTTTGATTGCCAAATAGAATCAAAAACAAATTCTTTATACCTTCTTTGAAAATCTAAATCGGTTGTGAACTTTTTAAAGATTTCGGTTTGTGAAAATAAATATTGTTGCATTAACTCCTCTACTTTTGAATCAGAGGAAATTTTTGCATTTTGTTTATCTGGTGAAGTGGTTATAGCACCCATTATACGTAGGTCTGCCCTCATAGCTTCTGGGATTTGTTTTGTAAGTATCTCGTTTACTTTGTCTTTGTCAGTCCATTCTATATCACCAAAACGAGTATTGAAAACATTGATGATATTTTCAAGTGTATCAAATTCGCTTTCTTTTTTACCACCACCTACAGTAACTGGAATTGGTTCGACCACACCAGGATCAGCTAATAACATTATTTTTTCTGTGCTCTGTAATGATGGTCTGTAGCTATCCATATTTATCGCTTCAAGAATACCATCTGCAGGATCTATGTTAGTATCAATTACTAACTTAGGCAATAGATTTTTGAGATACCACCACAATTGTTCCCAATATTGATTACTGAAATCTAGTAATTTAGCTAAATAACTATAAGTTCTAATGAATGATTTTACTTTGATTTTAAAATCAATTTTCTTTTCTAAATCTAATTCGTAGTTAAACAAATGAGCAGCAGTATCTAGAATTGGGTCAAGTTTTGTACGCTCTTCATTATTCGCATATTTTTCAAAAAAACTGATTACTACTTCTTCGTTGAAAATCTCAAATTTTTCCAAAGCATCTACTAAATCATTCAGTTTGTTTGGATTGGTTTCTTCACTTAATATGGTTGATGTATAGTAAGGTTCGAAAGCAATTTTAATATCTTCTGCGATATTATAAAAATCCAGAACAAAGGCATCTTTTTTGTACGGTTTGTAAGCTCGGTTTAATCTTGACAAAGTTTGAACCGCTTGAACATCACTTAGTTTTTTATCTACATACATGGTATGTAATAAAGGCTGGTCAAAACCAGTTTGGTATTTATTTGCTACTATTAAGAAGCGATATTCTTTTTTCTTGAAGTTTTTTGGTATATCATTTTTATATGAATCAAAATTATTCATTACCACTTCATCTACTTCAATACCCTTATAATTTCTTTTACCTGAGAAGGCAACAATTGATTTGTAAGGTGATTTTATCTCTTTCAAATATTCATCAAAAGCTTTCTTATATTTAATAGCTGCAAGAATACTTTTAGTAACTACCATTGCTTTGGCTTCTCCATTAATAAGGTGCTTTACATCACGATGAAAATGATCTATCATGATTTTAGCTTTTTCTTTAATAGCGAAATCATGTCCTTCAACATGTGCTCTTAATTTTTTTTGAGCTTCTGAAGTATCAAATTCAGGGTTTTCCTCTACAGATTTTATTAATTTATAATATGATGTATATGTTGTGTAGTTTTCTAAAACATCTATAATAAATTCTTCTTCAATTGCCTGTTTCATTGAATACAAATGAAATGCATCAAATGCCGTTTTTTCTTCACCATTATCAACATAAGTTCTAGGAACACCAAAAGTTTCTAAAGTTTTGTTTTTAGGTGTTGCAGTAAAAGCAAAATACGAACCATTTTTGATCATCTTTCGACTTTCAATCAATTCATTGATTTTGTCTTCCATTGTTTTTTCTTCTTCGTCCTCTTCATCTTCGTCTTTTTCGGCTAGTACAGCATTCATTTTAGCAGAAGTTTCACCACTTTGACTGCTGTGTGCTTCGTCAATAATTATTGCGAATTTAAGCGCTTCTAAACCTTCCATTTCTTTTAATAAATGTGGAAAGGTTTGAATGGTACAAATAATTACTTTCTTTTTGTTAGTTATAGCTTCTCTAAGGTTATCTGTTTTGCTACCTCCATCATTAGTTATAGCCGCTACAATTCCTAGCTTGGGAGAAAATTGTTTAATTTCTTCAGCTAATTGTTTGTCTAATACCGTTCTGTCTGTAATTACAATTACTGTGTCGAACAGATTATTTTCTCCTTTTTTATCGAAAAGCCCATGAAGTTGGTGTGCTAACCAAGCAATGGATTTTGATTTCCCTGAACCTGCAGAATGTTGTATTAGGTATTTTTGACTTATTCCATTATTTTTAGCATGGTCTAAAATTTGACGTACCGCAGTTATCTGATGATAGCGCGGAAAAATCATTTTCTTTTTCTTCTTTCCAGTATCTTCATCTGTTTCTTCTACCACTTGTGCAAACTGGTCGATTATGTTAGCCAAAGAATCTTTGCTTAATATTTCTTCCCAGAGATAGTGCGTTTTGAGTCCGTTAGGATTTACTGGATTACCTGCACCAAATGGTGGAAGCGTTTTTCCATCGTTTAGACCTTTGTTGAATGGAATGAAGGATGAAAATTTCCCTTTGAGCTCTGAGCACATGAAAACTTGTTCTGTATCGGCAGCAAAATGGACCATACAACGGGCAAAAGAAAATATTTTTTCTTTTGGGTCACGGTCATTTAGGTATTGACGAATACCATTTTGCACGGTTTGACCGCTTAAAGGATTTTTAAGTTCTGTAGTAATTACAGGAATACCGTTTACAAAAATGGTTAAGTCTAAACGATTTTCGTGACTCAGACTATAATGTAGTTCTTGAGTTACTGAAAAATTATTAGCGTTATAGCGTGTCGCATCTTTAACATTATAGGCTGAAGAAGGTTTACGATAAAACAGTTCGACAGTTTTATCGAAATGTTTTACCCCTTTGCGCAGTACTTCAATTACACCAAGTTCTTTAATTTTATCGTCTAAGCGCACCAAAAAACTACGTTCTCCTTTGCGTTGAATCATCTCAAACGTTCCTGGTTGTGTAGTTTCAATAAAAGCCATAAGTTGTTTTGTGTTTAAACAAAACTCTCGGTTAAACTCTAAATATGAAGTTTCGGTATACTTGTGCTCATTTACCAAATAGTTGGTAATGTACTTTTGAAAACCTCTCTCGGATGTATCTGTGAATATCATGCTAAATTTTATTAAGTAGATAAAAATAATTCATCAACCATATTTTCAATTTCATTAACCGTAATTGAATTTGCATCAATCTGTCCTGAAATAAATTTCCAGACTAAGAAGTCATATAAATTATTTTCAATGTAATTACTTTGAAGAACAATTTTTCTCCCTAAAATTTTTTGTATTACAAGAAGTTTATTTTCTAAATATGAATCAATAGCAGTAAGAATATCTGCAATTTTATTTTGGATATTCATTGGTGGTAAAATTGAATACATTCTTTTGAAATCTGTATATCGAAGACTCAATTGATCATCACATAAACCATAAGAAAATCTTTTCGAATAATTTACATAATAACTACATCTTAATTGGTAATGAAAAAATTTAGAATTAATCTTAATTTTGGGAGCAATTACAACATAAGCAGGACTTACAATACCTGCATGATTACTAACACCAACTGCTCCTTGCCACATTCTCATTTTATTGTAAACTAAATCATTCGGCAAAACATATTTATACTTTGATTTATCACTATTTGACGTATCATTTTTATCAACTTCTGATTGTTTAATAACTCCATTTGTTATTGTAACTGATAAAAGCTCGGCATCAATTTTATTTCTTTCAATTCTTTCCTTGAATATAGCTATGTTTGGCACTAATTCCCAACCTTCGGGTAATTTTTTAAAATAATTTGAATCTAAATTGACTTTAAATTTATTGTATTCTTTGAAATTTAATGATACATTATTTACTGTTGGTGGTTCATACTTATGAAAATATCTAGTAAAGGAAATTTCGTAACCTTTTACAGTTTTTTCTTTATCTATCCATGCATCTGGTATGTGTTGTAAAACTTCTCTTTTAAAGAATTCTTCAATATTTTGATCTAAAGGAACATTTTCAGAATCTCTTAAGTCACTATCGGCTTCATAAATAATAGTGCCGTCTTTTTCTTTTTTCTTAATTACCGGTTGTGCGTCTTCGTTTTTACAAGTAATGGCATCAAGCAATGCTTTTAAAGCTTTGGCATCGATATCCAACTTCAGTTCTTTTATCGTTTTGTTGAGCAAAGGCAAGAAGGTATTATAATCGTCGTATTGTTTGGTTCCTAACTTGTCTGCCAATTTATGAGCCGCTTCCATCAGATTTTTTTGTTTTTTCCAATGTGCTGTGCTTAATAAGTTTATTTTATCTGCTGGTTTTAATTTGGCTTCGGTTTTGTTGAAATGTACTGTTATTTTGTCTTTGAAATCTGTTATTTTTTGATATACTTCTTCTCCAAACTGCTCATAAGCCCATTTCATTTCTTCGAAGATGGCTTTGTCGAATCGTAAACTTTCAATCGCTTCTTTAGTGAACTGAGCTGAAAGTCGTAATGGTCTTTCTACTGTTATTTTATTATACCCGAAATATTCGTTATCATAGATTTTTGAAATTTCATTTGGTTCAAAATCCATATATAATTTTTCCACAATATCGATATGTGATGCTTTCATTTCGCAGTTTTTCTGCCCTAAGTTTTTACGCATTTTTTCATTCAAGTCCATTGCATTTATAAGTTGAACTTTGCCTTTGCGCTTTGTTTCCTTTTTATTTGATAAGATCAAAATATAAGTTGGTATACCTGTATTATAGAAAATATTAGTAGGCAATGATATTACACATTCTAACCAATCATTTTCAATTAAATATTTGCGAATTTCGCTAGAGCCACCACCTGCATCACCTGTAAACAAAGCTGTTCCACTATGAACAGTTGCGATTCTGCTTCCCAACTCAGTGTTGTGCTTCATTTTATTTACCATATTCATAAGAAATAAAAGTTGTCCATCATCAATTGATGGTAGCCCTACTTGAAAGCGAGGATCTTTTATGACTTCTTTTCCTTTTTTACCTCTATCCGACACAATAGCATCTTCGTCGATTTTCCAAGTTTTACCATAAGGAGGATTGGAAAGCATAAAATCGAAATGTAATTCTGGAAAACCATCTTTGGAAAGTGTTGAACCGTAGGCTATGTTTTCTGATTTTTCACCCTTGATTAACATATCACTGGTACAAATTGCATAGGTTTCTGGATTTACTTCTTGTCCATAAAGCATAAAGTCTGCTTTGTTTTTGGTAATTTCCATAGCATAATGCTCGGCTTCGGTTAACATACCACCGCTACCACAAGCTGGGTCGTAAATAAGGTATGTACCTTGCTTGATTTTATCTTTGACCGGTGTGAATATGATATGTGTCATCAGTTTAATGATTTCACGTGGTGTGAAGTGTTCACCCGCTTCTTCATTATTCTCCTCGTTGAATTTTCTAATAAGCTCTTCGAAAACATAGCCCATTCCTAAATTTGTAAGAGGTGGTAATGTTTCACCTTTAGAGTTTTTAGCTTCGTTTGGACCTATATTGATTTCTTTGTTGCACAGTTTTTCAATTAAAAGATAAGTTACACCTGCCTCTTTCATGGTTTCCAACTGATTGCGCAGCTTGAACTTACTGATGATTTCCTGAATATTAGGGCTGAAACCATCTAAATATACTTCTAAGTTTGAGTCAATATTGTTTGAGTCGTTAAGTAAAGTTTCAAAAGTAAAATTAGATATATTCCAAAACGGATATCCTGATTGACTTTCTAAAGCTTTTTTGTCGTCTATATTGTTTTCAATCAAAAACTTATTGGCTTGTAATACTTTATCTTTTGTAGGAACTAATAGTACGTCTAATCTTCTTAAAACTGTAAAAGGTAGAATGATGTCGCGATATTTTCCTCTTACGAAAACGTCTCTCAGAACATCATCGGCAATACTCCAGATGAAACTAACAATTTGATTGTGTACTTTATGGTTCATTTACTTTTTAATTTTTGAAATTTTTGAAATTGCAATTTAGCAATAATAATAAGATTTTTTCCTTATTTTGCTTTGTTTTATTCTTTAATCTTCTCTGTGATATTAACTCCAGCTTTTAATTTCTACCTGCTATTTTTTTGCCCAATCTATGATTTTAACGAATGGATTTTTTTTATTACCAATTCCAATTATCTCAACGTCAAGTGTATTGTTTTTATTGATGCCTAAATTGTAACGAAACTGTTGGTTATAAACTTGGAAAATAGGATTATGATTAGGGAAATATTGACAACCATCTATACCTTTTGTAAATAGTGATTTATATCCAGGTTCTTTTGTTAACCATCCAAAATTAATATTGCCGTTTTTGAAGAATGAATTGAAATTTCCGTTATAGATTCTTTTGTTGATTATGTAATAAATGTATAACTGAGTTTTTACATTTCTTATTTCCTCAAAATTTGCAAGGCTTAATTCTGTTTCTTTAATAAACTGTTTTTGAATCATTTCAATATACTCCTGAAGCGATTTAGTAGCTGAAACTTTTGAATATTTTTTAGCAAATAAAACTATTGCAGGATGCTTTTCATAATTTGGTGCTGCATCTAATCTGGAATAGTCTGTTTGATAATACAATTCTGTATTGATTAAATCACCCCAAACTTCTATGAAATCATTTTGTGATATTATGCAGTACGCATCATAAATGTTTTTTAATACTTTAAAATCGAAATGTTCTACATCAACACTAGTGAATTTGAAATTGTTTAAATCCGTTACTGTATCTCCTATTGTGCTGTAAATAAAATTTGATATGTTTCCTTCTATCAAAGGATTATCTTCTATTTGATGAATTAATTCTTTTTGATTTGGATGTCTTGTAATCAGTTTTGATTTAAATATTTCCTCATCTCTTTGGTCATTGTCGAAACCAATTATTTTTTTTGTATCAGTGAGTTTATCTAAATATTCGTATACATTTCCTGAACCAACTAATAATTCAATAGTAGGAATCATTTTTGACCATTCACGAGCTGATTTGTCTTTTGTGTTTTGAACTAAATTTCTAACAACCGTTTGATAATCTTTTAGTTCTTTTTCATCATTGCCATTGAATAAAAAGAAAATAGACGCATAAAGAATGAATAGTTCAATAGTTTCTCCTTTAGCTCTGGTTATTTCCGTTAAAATATCAGCTAAAGTTGAATTGTCTTTCCATAATAAGTTGTCTTTATTATATTCTCTTATTTTCGGAATAGTATCTAATGCATAAATTAAAAATTTTAGATTTTCTTCTTTTAAATAGATCTCACGAAGTTCTTTCAAATTTAAAAATTCATTTTTATCCTTTCTTTCTCTGGAGTCTGCTTGTTTGTAATAGAGCATTTCCGTTATGAATCGTAAGAAATTCATAAATGGTATGTCTGTTACATAAACATCCTTTTCTCTGTAATTCCAAAGATTTTCTACCCAAGCATATTCAATTTTATCTTTTACTTGCTCTAATAATTCATGATTGTAATTGATAATTTTGAAAAACTCTGATTTAAAGTTTTCGAAGTCGGTTAACATTTTACCTCTTGCATTCATTCGGATATACAAGTTTTCCGTTAATCCGAATCTATCCAAATCTGTAAAGTAAAAGGATATTATAGATGATTGAGGATTGAATAATTTATCAAACAAATCATTTTTAGATTCTGTCAATGTAGTATTTTCAGAAAATGAATTTAGTACTTGTACCATTCCAGCAATTGTAGGATCATTTTTCCAAGAATCACTAAACCATTGTGAATTTTCTATTTCATATTTCAAATTGGAAATATTTTCTACTTCTTCCATTTGAAGCAGCTTATCACAAAAATCATGTGCAGAAGGTCTTGTTTCATAAGCAAATCTTTTTAGAATTTTACTTACTTCATTTAAACGTTTCTCTTTTAAAGCTACAAAAAAGTGAAGCAAAAATAGTGTTGTTAATCTTTGTTGCCCATCCAAAGGGATGAATATTTTACGTTTATCATCACCATTTTTTTCTTCTATAATTGAACCATAAACAAAGTCTAACTCAATATTTGAATTGTTAACTAAAGCATTAACTAATACTTCGTTAATGAATTTTTTTCTAATTCTTTTTGCTTCAAAAGTATCTCTCCCTTGTGCGTAATCCCTTTGAATAATTGGAACTTCAATTTTATCGTATTTATTTATTAGCGACCAGAATGTATGTTTGTTTTCCATTATTATGATTCTTTTGTAATGAATGGTTTTAATGTTTCTTGAATGTTTGTAAAATAATTTTGCTTGTCAGATTTACTCCAATAAAAGGGTTGAATATCTTTTTCACTGTAGTATTTTAGAAACGCATTTCGGGTTGTTAGAGGGATGTATTTACCTTCTTTTTCCATTTGAATTATTTTATTTCGCTTTACTGGAAAAATGGAATTATTTAATGCCGAATTGTCTGATTTTGCTAATAAAGCTAGATTATCTAATACGTGTACTGACTCTGATTCGAATAAGCGTGTTACTCTAATTCTTAAATCATTAAAGTCATTATAATTTATTGTATCACCATTTATCATTTTTTTTATTTCATCTCTCAAAGCATCATCAATTTTCACCACATTTTGAACTGAGACTTCTTTTTCATCACTATCAAATATTTTAGATTCTGTTTCTATTTCATGAATATTTTCAATAGCTTTTAATGTATCTGACAACCATTGCTTAATAGCTTTTAATTCCTTGATTTCTTTTGATTGTTGAGCGTGAATGTGTTCAATACTCCAACCTTTTTCATTTTTGATTTTCTTGTAAAGATTGAAAGGAAATACATTTTTTTGTGCTGAATTCAAATTATCGGTTGCGATAATGTTGTGCAATAGGAAAACCTTATGCAGGTCCATTTTATTTTTCTCGTAATCTAAATTATCGAGTTTTACATTTTTTATTGATTCTACAATCTGTTCAAATACCCATTCTTGAAATATGTCTTTTTTTACATTGGAATTGGATATAATATTTTTCAGAACGTTAAAATTATTATCTTGAATAGCCAATAAATATCCTATGTGATGATATAATTTTGAATTGTTGTACCAATAAAACAAACGATTAAAATAATCTTTTGTTTTCGTCCAAAGTTTATCCGCATTCTTTTTTTCCACTAACTCATTTTCAGCACGAATTTGTTTTTCAAACCATAAGTAAGTAGAATATTTTTGTTTGCTATCATCTGCAATAAGATTAAAAATTAACTCAATTGCTGATGAAGTTTGTTCTATAGAATTATTGTTTAAAAAATACCAAAACTCTTCATTTCTTAAAGTGGTTTCTATTTGATGCCATTCATTCGATATTTCTGCTTGACGCATTAATGCTTCTCTCTCTGACAAACCAACTTTTATTTTAGAAAGTAATAATGCTCTAATTAATTCAGCATCAGTCAAAGGGATTTTTCCAATATTAAGCCTGTTAAAAATGTCAATTTTTGTGTTCTCAATTGTATTGTCACCTTCTTCTTCTTCAAGTTTTTCTAATTCATTGATTTGATACCAAATAACTTGAACATCTTTAGTTAATCTTGCTACAAAACTAAAAACATATCCCATGTCGTTTTTAGTTTTATTTTCAAACCATTCTTTTACACACTTATAAGCTTCACTCATAAAATGAAAATCTGGGTTTGAATGATTATAAGTTTCGTGATTTAGATTTTCTAGAAAATCATTACTAAGTGTTCTTTCGCCAAATAGTATGTTATATCTGGAAATTCCCAGAAACTTAAAAATGATATATAAAGTTGTCAATCTTTGTTGACCATCAATTACTTCCCAAATTCTTAAACCATCTTTATCCAAATTAGGAACAACTACAATGGGCTGTAAACAGTAAAATTCTTCTTTTGAATCAATAAAATTGTGAATATCATCCAGTAGTGCTTTTACATTTTCAATTTCCCATCTGTATCCTCTTTGGTAATAAGGAATAAGATAATGTTCCACTCGGAGTTTTCTTTCTGGAGTATTTTCATTTAAGATTAATTTGCTTACTGGTAAAGTAATTATTTGGTTCATTATGTTTTTTATTTTTTTTGAATGTGTAGAAAACAAATTTAAGTAAAGGTTTTTATTTAAACTTACGGAAATCCATAATGCGGTAATTAATTATAAAAATAAAATAACCTACCCATCTTACCCAACCTTCAAAAACAAAAGCCTAATACACGATTTATGCAAATTACCCAACTTACCTAAGTTACCCAATTAAAAAATATTTGTAGGTAAGAATTGGTAAGTTGGGTAATGAGATTTATATGAAGTTACCTTTATAAATATCAATGTTTTTAATGAATTCAGTAGAGCAGGTAAGATAGGTAAGTAAAACGGGTATGAAAGTCTAATTAATTTGCTTTTTTGCAACCCAATAACCATAAACTTGATGTTTTTTGTCTCTTTTGAATCCAATTGCTTTAAGTGCTTTACCAATAACAATGGTTGAGAGTCTAATACCAATAGTATAGGTGTTTATATAAAGAAGAACTTCAGTAGGAGTCAAAAATTCGGCTTCGTCTTTATTCTTAGGGAGAGTAAAATATTTTTGTATCAAATCTTTTTCGGGAGAAACAATTTGAAACTTGTCATTTCGTAATTCATTTAGTTGAATATCTTGAGCAGTCAAAGTTTCATCAAAATTAACGTCATTGGATAAGGCAAAGGCTTGTGACCATAGATTATCGATGTTAAATTTATCTCGATATTGCCAATTAATTTTTTTCACTACAAAACATAGCCAACGTACAGAGCCTGTTTCATCTTGCAAAAAAGTTGACATATTGGTTGAACCAATGAAGCTGGCCACTCTGGGTAGAATAGAATTCTTTTTATCGTAAGGCAATCTTTCATTAATATGTGTTTTACTGAAATATGATTTTAATTGATTGATTTCTTTTCTTGATAATGCGGCAAGTTCATCTAGGTTTATCAAAAAGTTTTTGCAAAGTAGTATTCTGGCATCTTTATCATCGCTCATATCCTCTGCAATGTAATTAGACAATTTTGGTGGACATAGAAACCTACACCAAGAGCTTTTGCCAATATTTTGACCATTACCGTCATCAGTTAAAACAAAAACCTGTTTGTTGAAGTATCCATCTAATAAAGCACACTTTACAGCCCTAACACACCATTTTTTAAAATGATAATCGAATTGCTCTCTTGATTCATCTCTTTCCAACTCAACATAATTTGCAAACATTTTTATGTAATCAGTCTTTTTATCCCATTGGGGTAAATTTTCAAAGTAATTTGCAATTGGGTTGTATTCGGGTACAAAATCACTTTTTAAAATAGAAACTAAGGAATTAATTGAAATTTTCATGTTTTTCTTTTGAAGTTCCAACCATAGACTGTTTTCGTTACATGAAAACCATTCGTTTTTATCTTTTTGGCTTATTTCAATTTCGATAGAAATTTTATTAAACCTTAAATCATAATGTTTTAAAAGATAATCCTCAACTACATGAAAAATAGTAGTAACCGACTCAATTGATGAATTGGATTCATTTTCAATGTTTTTTGTAAGACTGTGATCGATTAGTAATTGAAAATCATTTTGGGAATTTTCAAGAAAATAGTCGGCTATATCGTTATATGCATTAGGTAAGTGTAAAACTTTAATCTGAGGAAACTGGTTTATAATATTATTTGATCCCATTTCACCACCTTTGTCATTGTCATAACAGATGAAAAGATTTTTGCAAATTTTTTCCAATCTTAGAATTTGTTCTGGTGTGGGGATTTGTGTTTCGCTTCGGAATGATATGGCATTAAAACCTCTTGATATGGCAACCAATGCATCTTTTTTACCGGCACAAATTATAAGGTTCTCCACTTTTGCAGGGAGTTGTTGCAAACCAAAAATGTCATTTTGCAATAGTCCATTGCAAAAGAATTTTTGCTTGGTTTTTTGCGTTGGAATGTACACTTCATAGTTATTATTTACTTCATAACTAAAGGCGATTTCATCTGCTTTAAAACGGTATTCCCAATTTTTTTCTTTCGATTTACTGAAAAAGCTAAATCTTTCTACTGCTTTAACATTATACTTCATTAACAATTCCTTAGAAACGCCAAGTCGATTCCAAAATTCTAAATGAAAAACATTGAAATCAATATGATTTATAGTTTCTATTTTAAATGGTACTTCTTCAGTAATGACTTCAATTCTTTTTGTTTCCTTTTTTTGAGGTAAATTACTAAATGAAATAATATTCATTTCATTTGCAATAATTTTTAGCACTTCTTGAAATTGTGATTTGCAATTTAAATGGTAAAGCTCTGCAACAAACTTTATGACATCTCCACCTTTCCCGGTTGAAAAGCATTTAAAAGTTCCGTTTTTATAAAGTTTAAAAGATGGATTTTTGTCCTCCGAAAAAGGACTACTGATATTTCCTTTTGGAAATTCATTTAGATTCAAAAATTTAAGAAAAATATTTTCAGGAGATGTTTGACTAAAGATTGTATCTTTGTCTAGATTATGTGTCTTCATAATTTTAAGATTTTATGCCTTTTGTAATTGCCGTTGCAAAAGGCATTATTTTTTTGAGTTAAACGGGTTAATGGCTGGAGGGAGGTAAACAAGATTGTTAGTGAAACTATCAAAATAAGCTCTATATCCATCTGGTCTAGGGATTAAATTTTCCATTAGTTTATAACGGTCTTTTGACAATGCTTTTTTAAGCATTTCGATGTCTTTTTTCGTAGCAGGTTTATTTTCGTCATTTACAAAAATATTTTTTGCTAAAACTTCAATTCCATCAGCAATTAAAGTTCCTAAGACTACATTTTTAACACCGGCAGAACTCATTTTGTCAATTTTAACAGGCTCTGTGGTTTTATTATTTGAAGGAACAGTTGATCCAAGTTTCGGATTTCTGATCTGAAAAGCTCGTGTTCTGCAACTGTTACTGCAGTACTTTTGTTTCTTGCGTCTGTTGGGTTTATATGTTTTCCCGCAATACAGACAGGTATAATGAAATGTTTCCATGTGCGTAAATTTTACGTTAGATTGACGTTAAAAAGGATGATTTCCGGTCAAATAATTACCGAAATAGAATTTAGAACTGATTTCTTTTGGTCAATGACAAGAGTACTTCACTCTTCTTATACCTAATTTTGTTTCCAATTCGATAGGCAGCAAGAATGTCTTTCCGGGTCCAGTCCCATAGTGTGACTAAGGACACAGATAGTAGGTCTGCAGTTTCTTGTCGAGTGAGAAAGATTTCGTCGTTGTTATCAGGAATTTTTATGCCTGATTTTTTAAGTGCATTAACGACATCATTGACGATTTCACTTTTGTAGTGTTGAGCATCAATAGTTTCGATTTGAATGAATTTTTTAATCATATTGCTTATGTTTTTAAATTGAATAAGCAAATTTGATTAAAAGCGATTAGGTAATTTTAATCATTTTTATTCAGTTTTTCTTCTGAATAAACTGAATAAGATATCATTAAATTGTCAAATATTAAAAAAATGTCAGTTTTCCGCTCCTGTTTGTAGGCATTAGAAGTAATGATTCTTGAAAAATTTTCTATTAATTCTTTTTTCATTACATAAGTTCTGTAGGTTTCAGAATCTTTTTTAAACTTGTTTACCAGCTTAGATTTAGACTGTAAATAAAAATAGAGATAACTATAAAAAGCTTTGTTTTTTTCTCCAACATAATGTGAATTAATATGGTTAAAAACATCTTCACCATCATCTGTAAATAGTAAACTAGATAACGAAGGGGGATTTTTGATATTTTTTGATTTGTCATTGTTATGTAGTTCATCTATTTTCGATCTACAAAATTGAATTATTTTTTCTCTTCGATAAAATTCTAACCATATCGGAAGATAATTATCGATAATTTTTGAATTATTTAAGTTTTCCAAAGCTGTAGTTTTAAAATAGTAATGATAGATTTCATCTTCCTCTGAAAAACTTGCTGTGATCCAATCTTTCCACCACTCAGATCCCAAGGTCAGGTATGAAAGAAAATTTTCAGCATGCTCGCTATCTACACTATGGCATTCCTTAAGTAAATTTTTTAAAAAGTCCAATTCTTCTGCCGTGTTTATGCACCCCTTTAGATATAATTCAACTGAGAATTTATCCTTCTCAAAATTTCGATTGTATAAATCTTCAACAATACCTTTAAGATAATCAAATAGCTCATTTTTAAAAAGATCACTATATAAGTAAGGAGTATTATTATAAAATATTTCACAGCCCAAAGTGTAGTCTTCAAATGTAAAATCTGGGAAATATTCATGCCCCCATTCTTGTATTCCATAAAATCCACTTTTAATCATATGTTCTATCATTTCATTAGAAGGGCTATTTAAATCGAAATCATTTAAAAAGTTTTTGAAAATTAAGTTTTCAGGCAAATATTTTTTACATGGGCCGGTAATAAATAGTTGTTTTATTCCTGAATATTTGGGCTTTTCTTTAAAATCCATAATCTAAGTGTTTTTTTCCCAATACTTACTAATTTTTAGCAAGTGTTCTTGTTGAGTTGATTTGATGTATTTTAGGAATTGTTTTTCTGTTTGATGGCCAGTAGCTTTCATAATAGTTGAATTATCAAATCCACTCAAGAATAAATTAGTTGCAAAGGATCTTCTACATATATGCGAAGTAACTAACTCGTGCTTGGGGTAAATTTTAAATTCTTTACGGTTTGTATCTTTATTGATTTTTGCACCATACACCATATCTTTTAGACCTACCTTTTCACAAACTGTTTTTATATACAGATTAAATTTTTGGTCTGAAATTTCTCTCGGAAATTCTCCGTTTCTTTTATTTAAAACCTCTTGAAACTGCGGGTGTATAGGAATGTATAAATTTTGATTTGTTTTCTGTGTAGTAATATTAATCATGTTATTAATTACATTTTCTTTTCCTATTCTTAAAAAGTCAGAAACTCGTAATCCGGTTCGCAAACCGATGATAAACAAGTCTCTTGCATTATCTAAAGACTCTGAATCACTAAAATCATGTTTTGCAATCTTGTTTATTTCCTCTTCATTCAAATAAATATCTTTTGTTTCATTAGATGGTGCATTAAAATCTCGGTGTTTGTATTTTGGGTTGATTGGCAAACCATCCATTTCAATATTGCCACAAAATGTTTTTATACGAGTAATCAAAGAACCAATCGAATTATTATTCAATTTTTCTATACTTGAACAGTAATGAACAAAATCCCGATGAAAGTTCAAGTCAATATCTTCAAATCGATATTTTTGATTTTGAACTGCTTCAAATGCCTTTAATTTATTGAGCGTGGTTGTGTAGTTTTTAACAGTCCTTTCCGTTATTGGTTTTCCGTTGTAAATTCTTTTATGTGCATTTTTTACAAAAAGTTCTACCCAATCGACAAAATAAACTTTGTGATTATTATTTTCAGTAACCCTACCAAAAAAGTTTTCCACAGTCTCCTTTAACCATTTTGGTGAGATATATTTTTTTGAGTTATATTCCAAATTATATTTATCAATTACGTATCTTTCGATTTGTTCTAATTGATGGTTTATAAAATCTTTATTGGTAGTTGTGGCTTTAGGTTTTAGTCGTTGCTTTGAAGAAGACCAATCGTCAGGTGATACACTAATTCCAGTTTTAGTTTTTTGGTCGATTCGTTTACTATCCCAAAAACGCACATGGATACTTGTGTATTTACTTTTGCCTTCTACTGTGAAAAACTTCAAATTCATATTATAAATTTTGCCGAATATTTGCCGAAAAGTAGTTAATTTATTCGAATTTGACCTAATTTATCCTAATTATTTTTTGTGTTAAAATTCTTCTTATGGCTTAAATACAGGGGTTTACGGGGGTTTTTAGGACTATTTTTGTTTTTGAAAAATTAGGATTTGCGACTTCCACTCCGGGTACAAAACCTCTCAGAAATGGGAGGTTTTTTTGTTTTAGAAAATTTCTTTAAAATGTTTACTTACTCATTAATTTTACACTAATAATAATGTTCTTCAAAATGTAGAATATGCAACATTAATAATTCTAAAAAATTAATTATTTTTATTCTAAACTTATTCACGATTAAACAGATTCATGTAAACTAAATTATCCTAACAATGAGGTGTCTATTTCTAATTCTACTGATAGTATTATGTAATTGTTCGAAAAAAGAGCAAAAGCAATTAAAAAGTGATGTAAGCATTGATGCCAAATCAATGATACAGTCTTCAAATGTAAATGTATTTGAAGAGGAATTAGTAAAAAATAGAATTACAACAATAAGTGACATTGAGAAATTCATTTCTTCAACATTAAACAATCAAGATTTAGAATGGGACTATATTGCTACATTTTCTGAAGGTGTTTTAACCTCAAAAGAGTGGAAAAAAATAACAAAAGAAACCCAAGCTAAAGTGTATGTAAACTACGGCAAAGCATTACTAAATATAAAAGAGATTCAAAAAGCTACTTTTATTTTTGAGAAGGCCAATGCAGAATACACAGAAGAATTAAAGAAGATTCCTCAAGAATATTTAATCGCTAATTTAGATTTGGCTTATTGTTATAACATACTTCACAAAACAGATATTAGCAATAATTATACTGAAAAAGCCTTGTTAATCGCTGAAAAATATAAGCATGTTATAAATCCAAGTGATTATTTGACGGTATATAATAATTTGATGGGAGACCAAAAAAACATTAATAAATTACCGGACTTGTTCGAAAAATATAAACAAGCCAAAATAAACTATTTTGATACAGTTACATTTTTAAATAAAAATGACGAAGATTTTAAAGAAATCGTTTTTAAAAGATTTGAAATTAAAACCTTGTTTATTAAAAATGATACAGCCAATGCCTACAAAAAGTTGAAAGAGTTTATTGCTTGGAAACCAAAGCACGGCGAAGTAGATAAAAATAATTTTATGCTTTCCACTTTTGCAACCTTTATCGATAAATTTGATTTCGATTATAAAGAGTACAATAAATCACTTGCGTTAGCAAATGATTTTTATGATTTAGCCATTAAACAAAACGATTTTCCAAATTATCATATGTTGGCTTTGTCGAAATTGGCCCGCTCAAATCAAAATCTTGAGCAATATGAAAAAAGCAATTATTATTTTTCATTAATTGAAAAAAAAGTTCCTCAAAAAAGTACAAGTGTTGATTTTTATTCGCTTAAAATGATGAAGGCTATAAATTTATCCGAATTAAAAAGGAATAAAGAGGTAG
The DNA here is from genome assembly GCF_057652995.1 of Flavobacterium sp. T50_26. NCBI lineage: Bacteria > Pseudomonadati > Bacteroidota > Flavobacteriia > Flavobacteriales > Flavobacteriaceae > Flavobacterium > Flavobacterium sp. T50_26. The sequence goes on along the minus strand of NZ_JBYFCC010000025.1, from coordinate 12,287 downwards.
TTACGCTTTTGGATTCAATTTTTCCATTGCTGTCAGAGAACTTTTTAAACAAAAAAATAAAAACAGAAAATCTTTATAAAGAGGATTTTAAAGATTTAAATTCCGGAGTATTTATAAATAACTTCGCTACAGCATCTAATCTGTATTTTGCTGCTTATAAGGACAATAAAAATATAAAGTTATTAGAAAAAGCGGAATCGTTGGCACTTTCAGCTGCTAAAATGTTTCAGTTGTTTTATGAGCACGAAGGTTATGATTATTACATAACAAATTATTCTAATAAAATTGCAGAAGCTCTTTTAAATATTGCCATAGAGAAATATCCTAAGCAATCCTTAAAACAAAGGGAATACATAGAAATAATTGAGAAAAATGCATCGCAACAATTATTTAATCAATTTCAACAACAAGTCATTCAAAATAATCCCAAAATAAAGTCGCTTTTTGATGAACGTGCAAAATTATCCATCAAAAAAGAAGTGCTGGAAAATGAATTGGTTTTTGTTTCAGATTCTGAAAAAACCGATCAAATTAAAATTCTTGAATCAAATCTAAATGATATTGAAAAGCAAATTAAAATTGCTTTGAAAAATTTCTCGTCAATTAAAGAAGATTTTTCTATCCAAAATATTCAAGATGAAATTAATGTAAATGAATGCGTTTTGAAATTCTACACAACAAATAATTATGTTTATAGGTTGCTTATTGAAAAAACTAAAATTTCAATTGTTAAAGTAGAATCATTAGAAAAAACCGAAAAATTAGTGAAGCAATACCTTGACGTTGTAAAAAAGCCTAATCAGAATCATACGCCAATTGCACAAGAACTTTACAAATTGTTTTGTCAAAACATTCAGTTTGAAAGAATAAATATTATACCTCAAAATTTTATTAATTACCTTCCGTTTGAAACATTAGTAAACCCAAAAGGCGAAAGTCTTATTGATGAAAGTGCCATTAGTTATAATTTTTCTCTGCCACTGTGGTATGCGAGTAGAATTTATGAATTAAAAAATGCTAATCAAAAAACTTTGTGTTTGGCGGCTGATTATACCAATTCAAAAAGAGGAACGTTACCAATTATTCATTCTAAGAACGAAGTGAATCAAATAGCTGAGTTAACAGACGGTGATAAAAATAGTGAAACTACAAAAAAATTCTTTTTAGAAAATGCTAATAATTACACCATTTATCATTTGGCATTGCATGCTAATTTAGATGATGCCAATTTTGAACAATCAAATTTATTGTTTACAGACGATGAACCGCTTTATTTTAAAGATTTTTATAAATTAAGTTTACCCGTAGATTTAGTAGTGTTGAGTGCTTGTAATACCGGAACAGGTACGATAGTGAATGGTGAGGGAATTATGAGTTTGTCCAGAGCTTTAACTTTTTCGGGAACAAGAAGTGCTGTGGTAAGCCTCTGGCAAGTGCCAGACAAAGAAACCTCAGAAATTATGATTTCTTTTTATGAAAATTTAAAAGATGGTCAATCTAAAGATGAAGCGTTAGCCAATGCCAAACGTGATTTTATAGAAAACAATCCAATGAAAAATCACCCGTTTTATTGGGCTGGATTTGTAGTAAATGGGGATGTTTCGCCCATTGTAAACAATTATTTTTGGTGGAAATTTTTGGGAGTAATTGGTATAATTTTCTTGCTAGTTTTGCTGTTTTTTAAATGGAAATCGAACAATACAAAATTGGAAGCAAAGTAAATTTTAATTCATCAAAAGGTGAAGGTTTTTTTTAGCAACACTGTCAAAAGTTTCTTGATCGATGGCACCTTCTAACAGTTCAATTTCTTTATCAATAATATCAATTGTTAACTTCAATTGTTTTTTATAATCTGCCTTATCTTCTTTAATCTCTTCAATTTTTTTATTTTTAAAATCTGTACGCATCATTTTAATATCAAAAACTAAATTTTCTTTAATGATATTGAATTGCTCAATACTCGTGGGTTGAAGTATTTCAACTAAAAGTTGTGAACGCAATGTCTCTGAAAAAAAAGGTGGCATATCAAGCTCTAAAAATTGATCTCTTTTTCGGTTGGGTAACGTGTCTACAGTTTCTGCAATTAAATCACATCTTTTCTTTAACCATTCTAATTCTTCTTTACCGGCTTGAAGAATTTTTACAGTAGTCTCTTCATCTGCTTTTTGTTCTTGTACATCAGTAAAATAAAGCCCAAGTACAATGCCTACAAAAGTTCCGACAAGGGAAATAATATACCCAAAAGTATCCGGATATTTTTCTCGAAAATTTTTAGTCCAATTTAAAAATAATAAAATGGGTAAAAAACAAATTAGAATGATAAAGGTAATACTCATATAGCTCTACATTTTTTACAACAAAATAAAACAAATCTTTACGGTAAAAAAAATTATTCTAATGCATCTAGCAATTCTTTTGCTTTGGATTGTTGCGGATTTTCTTCTTCAGCTAATTCTTTCAATAGTTGAATCGCCTTTTCTTTCTCATTTAGTTTGAGATATGATAATGCTTTATACCATTTGACAAAAGGGGAAAAGGCATTGTTATCCGATGTTTTAAATTGGTCAAATGTAGCAATAGCTTCATCGTATCGATTCAACTCCATTAACGACATGGCTTGATAAAAAAGAGCATAATCTACCTCTTCATCGGCATAAATTTTTGAAAATAATTCAAGTGATTTTTGATAATTTCCGCTGTCATATTCATAAAATGCATCCGATTTTAGATTGCGGTCGTTGTCGCCGCGAACCGTTGGAGCCACTACATTTGGATACGATTGATAATATTCCTGATACAATTTTTCAGGTGAATCTTGCATAAATTGGAACCACGCCAATCCGCCAAAAAACAACAAAAACACAGCAGCAATAGACCAGAATTGGTAGGTTTTTTTTGGTTGTTTTTTATTTGATTCAAACGATTGTAGCGTTTGTTTAAGCGTTTCTCTTTCGTTTAAAGTGATTGCTTTTTTTACGTTTTTTTGATAGGCAACTTCTTTCGCAAATTCACTGTCATTTTGCAATAAAGATTCAAACACAACTTTTTCTTCTTCAGAAAGTTGCTGCTCAAAATACTTATTTACTAACTCTTCATTTTCCATTCTACTTTACTTTTTTGTTAAGTCTTTCAGTTGCTTCAAACAACGTGATTTTTGACTTTTTAAAACATCTTTATTCGTATAACCCAAAAGAGACTGAATTTCATCTAGTTTTTTTTCTTCATAATAAAAAAGCGTCAACACTTTTTGACATTGCTCTCCCAGTTTTTTCAAACTCTGACGAAGTGAAATAAGTTGAATATTAATTTCATCTTCTGAATAGTCATCATACTCAAATTCAAAATGCTCTATTTCATCACTCGGAATCGTTTTGTTTTTTTTCTTCAATCGTTGAAAAATCATAAATTTTCCAATTCCAAATAAATAGGTAGTCAAACTGCTTTTCAACTCATCAATCTTACCTTTTTTGGCATTTTCAATCAAAGCAATCACAGCATCTTGATAAATATCAATCAATTCCTCTTTATCCAAAGCATAACGGCTGGCAAAAAGTAAAAAACCATTTTTGTTGTCTTCATAAATTTTCCGAATGGTTTTTTCATCACCGCATTTTAACTGATCAATCAAGTTAGGGGCATTTATCATTAGTGCAACTTTTTTGTGAAAGTAAACAAAGCTATATAATTTTTTTTTCTGTTCGCATGTTTACCTTTTTTAATTCTTCACACTAAATGGAAAATGAATGAATGTTAAATTAAAATTTTATACAAATGAAAAAACTTTTAACCGTGTTAGCTTTTATGATTTTTATCCAATTTTCTTTCGCACAAGAAACAACAGTTGGAGAACGCGTAATTAAAAACGCAAAAGACAAAACCTATGGTCGTGGTGAACAAAAAAGTGATGAAACCGTTGACAAAGCTTTAAATAAAGTGGAGGAAGGAATTACAGGTTTGTTCAAGAAAAAAGACAAAAAGAAAAAGAAAGAAGAAACAGAACAGCAAGAAGATAGTTCTGAAGAATCATCCGATGAAAATCAAGAATCCAATCCAAAATCTACTTCATCAAAAAAACCAGTAAAATCAAATTCTAAATTTGACTTTGAAGCAGGTGAAAAAGAATTGTATTTCGACAATTTTGAACGATTAAGTGTTGGTGATTTTCCGGCAGAATTCAATACCAATGCTAGTGGAGAAATAGTGAATGTAGACGGACAATCAGGCAAATGGCTTTCGATGACAAAAAATGGAGCTTTTATTCCGGACAACATTAAAAATCTTCCTGAGAATTTTACACTTGAATTTGAAGTAGGAATCAATGCTGATCCAACCAATAACTATCCTGGTTTTGGATTGAATTTTACAACCGAACAAGATAATTTAATGTTGGAACGTTTTTTTTCAAAAGGAATATCGGTGATTTATTTGCACCCGGGAGCAGCAACGTGCAGCGTTCAAATTATTCCGTCAAGCGGAAGTGAAATCAACAACGAAATTAAAATGCCCCAATGGGATACTTCACAAGATAACAATTTTGTAAAAGTTTCACTTTGGAGACAAAAAGGAAGACTTCGGGTTTATGTAAATGAAGATAAATTGGTTGATATGCCACGGTTTTTTTCAGAAAATAAACCCTATGATTTTGCTTTTTTTAGAAGTTTTTTTAGTGAATGCGAAGTTTATTTAACCAATATTCGCTTTGCCGCTGCAGGTGCTGATACCCGAAATAAACTCATTACTGAAGGTCGATTTGTAACCAACGGAATTCTATTTGACGTAAACAGCGACAACATTAAACCTGAAAGCGGAACTGTGTTAAAAGAAATTGCCACAACGCTTCAAGAAAACCCAACTGTTCGAGTAAAAATCATTGGTCATACCGATAGCGATGGTGCCGATGCTGCCAATTTATCACTTTCACAAAAAAGAGCAGTTGCTGTTAAAACCGCTTTATCCAGTTTTTACGGGATTGAAAGTTCGCGATTAGAAACAGACGGAAAAGGAGAAAGTCAGCCACTTAATAAAAATGCCAATTCGGCTGAAAAAGCACAAAACAGACGAGTAGAATTTATAAAATTATAAAGATGAAAAAATTTTGCTTTTCTATAGTTGTATTGAGTTTAATCTCCTGCAATAAATTGAAAGAAAGTACGCAAGATGCTCTAACCAATTCGATGGAAAAAGCAATTGAAAGTAAAACCGGAACGCAAGTTGATTTGCCTGATGCAGCCGATATGGAAAACAATGGTGCATTTGTTAATTATAAAGTTGCTGATAAAGTTTATTTAAAATCGGATGAAAAGTTACAAGCAACAGCGATTTTTAATAAAGACAACAACGGTTTAGCCATTGCCTTGCAGTTGATTGGTGAAAACGGAAAATCATTTATGATAACAATAAATCACATTCCAGAAAATTTTTCATTGCCATTGACAGGAAATTTTTCACTTAGCAATGAGTACGATGGTGTTAATCCATCCGCCACAATTCTCTTTATGAACACCAATGCAAATGTATTGGACACGTCTGAGATGCCGTTTGAAGGACAAATTACGATTTCTCAACTTTCTTCAAAAAACATCGAGTATACAATAAAAGGAAAAGGAGGTGATGCTTCCGATGTGGAAAGTCCAAGTAATTGGAAGCCTATTTCTGGAGACGGAAAAATCAGTAATCCAATCATTTTGAGTTACGGAATTGATAAAAATAAAATTTTAAAATAATATGAAATTAATTGAAACAATGAGAAAAATTATTACAGTATTACTACTATTTATTGGCTTACAAAATAGTGCACAGTCAATGTCTGATGGAGTTTACAGTACAAATTTTGGAACCATCAATCTCACTTTTGAAGTAGGAAATGAATATCCAAATGGCGGAATGGTTTATGGGGATTATAAAAATAACGGAACCATCACCGGCAGCACAGCCAACAACGGAAAAGAAATCATCGGTACATTTCATAACGGTGCTGCCGAAGGAAAATTTATATTCTTTTCACCCAGCGGAAAACAGCACTTTTTTGATAACGGGATTACCTCTTTTAATGGAAATTGGGGATATGGAACGGATAATAAATACTCTAACAATCCTGATCATAGTTGGAAAGCCACAAGCAAAACAGCCGGAAAAGAGGCAATTAAAAATGTAATAAACGTTTGGAGTGGAAAATGGAACACCACCGATGGCAATCTCATCTTGCAACAAATTGGCAATAAAGTGACCGGAACATACAAAGGAATTGGTACTGTTAACGCTACTTATACTCCTCAAACCAGAAAATTAAAGGGAACATTCTATAATAACAACACCAAGAAAACCGGCCATTTTGAATTTAATTTTGAAGGCAATAGTTTTAAAGGAAAATGGGGCTGGAATACTTCAATGACTGATGGTATTTGGGATGGAACAAAAAATATTAAAAACAATAAAGAATTACCCAAATCAACGACACAAACAAGCTCTTCTACTTCTAATTCAGGAACTACTAAGTATGTGGTGAGTGCAGTTTCAATTGATGCTTCAGAAGGCAAAATTTATGGATTTTTTGGTTGTAAACTTTTTAAAGTTACTGCTTCAGGAAGAGAACAAGTACAAAATTTTGGGAATAAATCGTCTGATTTTTTTAACACAACAGAAAATAACGAAAATAAGCTTCTTTCAAAAAAACAAGCCTTTTCAAACTCACCGGAATTTTACAGAGAATTTGTTCTGAACAATTCAGATTTAAGTAACAATGGTGTTAAATATGAACTTGAAATTTATTCGCACATGAAAGCCAAAAGAACGGGTGCATCTAACTTAAATTTTGGATTTAAGAAAGAAATTTTTCGATTAGACCAAATCAAACTAAACGAACTGATCAACATTAGTTCAAATGTAAGTGGTGCAACAATTTTCGGAACCGGTAACTGTTCATTGTATTTTAAAGTAACAAAATCCTAATTTAAGTTAAACATGAAAACATTGATTTTATCGCTCATAAGTCTTTTTCTACTCGCTTTTACCTGCGAAGGAGACAAGAAAGAAAACAATTCGTCCATGGAAACAGAACTCAATCAAGTCATAGAAGAGAACGTACTAATCGCAGAAGATTTCAAAGGAAAACTTGACGAATTGCTAACCCTTGAAATGGCTGCCGAAACAAGTGGTTATCCCTCTTCGGAAGCCAAAAAAAGTCCGGATTCTGAAATCGAAAAAAAGTATAACAAAATCTCTATTTCTTACTCTTGGGATAAAACAAATCGAACCCAACAAATTGAAATGATGGGGCGAAAAATGGATGTTCCGGTAAATGATGAGGTAACGTTGAGTTGGGTGGAAAATAGCACTTTGGACGGATTCAAAAAGAAGTACCACAATCTAACCGAAGCCGAAATCGAAGCTTCCAATCAAGGCATCAACGAAAAAACGACAGAAATGAATTCAGAAGGTAAAGCCACCCAAGAACAAACCGACATGGCCAAGTCAATAGCCAAAAATGCCATGAAAAATTTTAGTGTAGAAGAAGTGTCCAATGTGGGCGATTATGCTGTTTTTGTGAATCAAAAATTTGCCGGAGTTCCCACGCGAGAGTTAAAAGTTTTCTATAAAGGTTTGTCTTTTTCACTTTTAGTTAACCTGTCAGAGGACGCATCCTATAACGATAAAAAAGCCATCGCTTTAGCACAAAAAATTATTAATCAAAAATTAAAATAAACATGAAAACAATTCAATTGTCAATACTACTTTTAGTAGTTTCTATTTCAACTTCTTTTGCTCAATCGTTACCTCAATTGGTAAAGTATGATTTCAAATTCGATTGGTTTGCGGCACACACGGTCAATCAAAATATAAATGTTGGTACTGAAAGTGTACACGGAATTGGTTGGTGTCGTTTGTTTGTGAAAAATAAAACGACAGGAAACGAAGATCAAATTCAACCTACCGGATTCAAATATATTGGGAACTACGGACGAGTTTTTGAAGTGCCAAGAAACAGTGGAATGAAAGTGAGCAACGGAAACATCAAATCATTAATGAATACTAAAGTTCGCTTTCAATTTGAACCGGCAAAATACGGTTATAAAACATTGAAAGAACTTGAGGACAATGCTTACTTCAAAATTGTGTATGAATTAAAAGTATATAAACCGGTGAATGATGAAATTGTAGGCAAACAAGAAGCAATTGTGTTTTTAAAAGATGCTAAAGTTCCTCCTGTTACTTTGGAACAGGTGAAAAGAACAAATAACATTCCTACTCGACCCGGCTATATGCGATTTAATAAAGCAAAATATAACCTTGGAATTGTTTACAGTATTGTTCCGGTAAATTAGCTAGAAATGAGATACCTTATATTTTTCCTTTTACTAGGATTAACAACGCAAGCTCAAATTAAGTTTTGGAATACCGATCCTGTCTCTAATATGCCAAAATTTGAAGTAGTTTGGAATGAAAAAACGACTATTTTTAGTAAAGTTGGTGGAGATGTGAAGCCATTGTATGTGTTCAACAAAACAGCTCAACAAACTTTCAATGGCGATGGAAGAACCAAATATCAAATGACTGTAACAAGTACTGATAATGTAGCAAAACGAACTTTTCAAATAAGTTATACACACCATCGTCAAACCAATAATTATTTAGGCTATATCAAAGCAACCTACGTGTATCATGATAAAAGACCTACGAAGGTGTTTGAAGAATATTTTGAAACAGTAAAAAACCCATAAAATAGCAACAATGAAAAAACGAATACTTACAGCAATTATATGCTGTTTTACCTCAATTTCTTTTGCACAATTAGTGCAAGGCGAACTAAAAGTAAAAGAACAATCCAAATTAGAGTTAACCGTTCAAAGCAATAAAGCAGTTAACTTATATGCCGATTTTAGAGAAAATAAATACCCAATTCAATTTGCGTTTACAGGAAATTCTATTCCTATTAACAGCGACAAAAAAGTGGTAGTGCAATTTGTGTTTACCACTATTGTAAAGAAGGATGGAAAAGTGGTAGGCACCACCAAACGAAATCCTATTCCGTTTTTCCCGGGCGATATGTTCATGCCGGTCGAAACGTTTGATTTTATCTCGATTCTTTCCAATCTACAAAATAATTCAGAGGACAATATTTCTGAAATTCCAAAAGGAAATTATGAAATTTTACTTGAAGCGAAACCGATTAATATGAAAGGCGAAATTGCTTCGGCACGACTGTTTTTTAAAATATAATTCTCCTAAATTCGCTTATTTTTAAGTGGATTTTTTTTGATGTTTACTTTTTCAAAGATGTAACACTAACAAGAAATTTAAAACCACGATGATGAAAAAAATTACTTTATTACTACTATTTTGGGGCTGTTCATTTTCTGCTCAAAATATAAATTTTACCGATTTTTCTTTTAAAACAGTTTTGCTTACAGCGAACGCACAGAATCAATCAACTATTGCTAAAGATTTAAATGGAAATCCAACTTCTGTAGACACCAATGGTGATGGTGAAATTCAAGTTTCGGAAGCAATGAATATTTCCTATTTTAATGCTACGGGTCTATTTTCTAACATTCAAAATATTGAAGGAATCGAGTATTTTCAAAATCTTAAAACATTAATTGTAATTGGTCAACAATTAACTTCGGTTGATTTGTCAAACAATGTTTTACTGGAACAACTGTATCTTCATACCAATTCTATAGCTATTTTAGACGTTTCAAATCTATCTAATTTAATTGAATTGTCTGTAGATAATAATCCATTAACAACTATAAATTTTAATGCGAATAATGACTTGTTAAGAATTTATTGCTCTTATACTTTACTCAACGATTTGAATTTAATACAGTGCCCTAATTTAATGGAGTTGAATTGTGTTGAAACACTCTTAACTACAATCGAATTGTTTGGCACAAAAGTAACCACATTAACTACAGGCGGCGATCAGCTCGAAACTATTTTTGCTAAAAACGGGCTGCCTTCAAACATTGATATTTTTCCAAGTCCTAATTTAAGGTATTTGTGTATTGATGAAAACGAACTATCACCAACGACCTTACTTACGCTTCAAAATTTACATCCCAATTGTGTGATTAACACCTATTGTAGTTTCGTGCCGGGAGGAACGTATTATACGATTGAGGGAAATGTCAAATTAGATACAAACACGGATGGGTGTGATGCAGGCGATGTAAATCTTCCCAATCTTAGATTTGATGTTTTCAATGGTTCAACAACGGGTTCATTTTACAGTAAAGTCGGTGGCAACTTTTTGATTCCGGTGCAATCGGGTTCTTATACTGTTTCGCCAGTTTTGGAAAACCCAAGTTATTTTACATTTCAACCCACAATTTTTACAGCAGATTTTCCGGAAAATGCCAGTCCACTTAATCAATCAATTTGTTTAACGCCAAACGGAATTCACAAAGATTTAGAAATTGTGTATATGCGTTTGCCAAGAAGTATCGGCACGCCCGGAATTCCAGGCTATGATGTGCGATACAAAATCATTTATAAAAACAAAGGAAATCAAATTCAATCCGGCCAAGTTACGCTGAATTATCAAGATGAGGTGATGAATTTAATAGTGGCAAATCCAATTCAAACTTCTGTCGCAAACGGAACAATTTCTTGGGATTTTAGTAATTTTCTTCCGGGAGAAACACGAACAATTTTGGTTACATTTCTTTTGAATTCACCACAGGATACGCCGCCACTTGATGCAAATGATCAATTGAATTTTGATGCAGAAATAAATGATAGTTTGGGAATTGATGATAATAATGACGATAATTTTTTCAATTTATCAGAAACAGTTCAGTCTTCAATGGATCCAAATGATATTGCTTGTTTAGAAGGTGATAGTGTTGGTCCAAACCAAATTGGAAAATACGTTCATTACCTTATACAATTTGAAAATATTGGCACCGCCGAAGCAATCAATGTAGTGATAAAAAACACGATTGACGCAACCAAATTTGATGTCAATTCATTAATACCCTTAGACAGTAATTATAACGTTGAAACCCGAAGAAAAAATAACGACTACGAATTTATTTTCGAAAACATTAATCTTCCTTTTGCGGATGAAAATAATGATGGGTATTTAGTTTATAAAATAAAGTTGCGAAACAATCTTGTGGTAGGAAATACATTCACTAATCAAGCAAATATCTATTTTGATTTTAACTTCCCAATCGAAACCAATATAGCTTCTACTACTATTGAAACGCTCGCTGTAGATGATTTTAGTTTAGATAATTTGACTTTTTCTCCCAATCCAACATCCGGAAATATTGATATAAGCGGAATAAATAATTTGAAATTTTCTATCGAAATTTATGATTTGACTGGTAAACTTATGGTGAAGGAAAAACAAAAATCTCAAATTGATTTAAGTGCGTTTCAAAACGGAATTTATTTCATGAAAATACAAAACAATCATACCCATACTTCAGTTGTAAAGAAAATTATCAAGCACTAATTTACTTTAAATAAATTATTTTTCATCTACTTTCAAATTTGGAAATTTAGTTAGTAGTTTATCCCCTTTCGTTCAGTGGTTTGCGGAAGGGGATTTTTTCTACGCTCATTTACGTATTTCAAAAAAGTTTTACTATTTTTAATATTGCATAGTAATTCTTTACTTATGAAAAAACGAATCGGTATAGTGGAAGACGACCGCGATTTGCGAGAAGCATTGGGTATGATGATTCAATTCACGGATCAGTATGAATTAGCCGGAAGTTTCGAAAACGCCGAATTGGCTTTAAAAGAATTACCCGCTTTGGATGTGGATGCCGTTTTGATGGATATTAATTTACCCGGAGAAAGCGGAATTATTTGTGTCAATAAACTGAAGACTTCGTGTCCGCTAGTATTTGTTTTGATGTGCACTTCCTTTGAAGATGATGATAAAATTTTCCAAAGTTTGGAAGCAGGAGCAAGTGGTTATATTCTTAAAACTGAAGGACCGGCAAAAATTATCGGAGCATTAGATGAATTGTTTGAAGGCGGAAGTCCGATGAGTAGCAGCATTGCTCGTAAAGTGGTGGCGAGTTTTTCCAAAATGGAATCGCAAAATAAATTAACCGAAACCCTAACAACCAGAGAAAACGAAATTCTGAATTTGTTGGCCAAAGGGCAAATGAACAAAGAAGTGGCTCATCAATTAGAAATTAGTAACGGAACGGTTCGAAAACACATTCAAAACATTTATGAAAAATTACATGTCAATGTATATCTTCAAACTAAATTGGACTTTTGCTAATAGAGTATTTCGTTAATAATTCAAAGATAAATGATTTTTT
>NZ_JBYFCC010000024.1:0-51130 GCF_057652995.1 Flavobacterium sp. T50_26 | reverse complement strand
ATTCTAAGTATTGTAAGTTTAAGTCTTACACCACTTAGTGCACAGAACAAAGACACGCAAAAAGCCGACAAGCTTTTCAAGCGATTAGAATATGTTGATGCAGCACAAGAATACCTCAAGTTAACCGAAAACGGTAAAGCCGACGGGTATGTTTACAAACAATTGGCCGATAGCTATTTCAACACTTTTAACGCCTCGGAAGCCACCACATGGTATGCCAGAGCTGTTGAAACACCACAAGATGCCGAAACATACCACCGATATGCCCAAATGCTAAAGGCACAAGGCAAGTATGAAGAAGCCAACAAACAAATGCAAATGTTTGCTTCTAAGGCACCAAATGACCAAAGAGCGAAGGATTTTAAAGCCAATCCGAACTATCTCCCTAGTTTGCTTGACAAACAAAAGAAGTTTGACATTAAGCCATTGGACATTAATAGTGATAAATCAGATTTTGGAGCGGTATTGCACCAAAACAACCTTTACTTTACCAGTGCCAGAAACGGAGCCAGAAAGAATTATGGTTGGAACGAAGAACCATTTTTGGATATTTACAAAGCCACTTACAATGTAGATGGAACCATCACCAATGCAGAACAAGTAACTGACTTAAATTCAAAATGGCACGATGGACCTTCTTCACTTAGTGCAGACGGAAACACGATTTACTTTTCAAGCGAAAGCTTTAAAGAAAAAGGTGGTTTTGAAAAAGACAAATCCATCAATGCCAAATTAGGACAAGTAAACTTGTATAAGGCTACGATGGCCAACGGAAAATGGTCAAACATCACTCAGTTGCCATTTAACAGCAATACGTATTCAACCGGAAACCCAGCGTTGAGCAAAGACGGTAAAACGTTGTATTTTGCCTCGAACAGACCAGGTAGTATCGGTGGAACAGACATTTGGAAAGTAGCCGTTAATGCAGATGGCACGTATGGCGAACCGGAGAACCTAGGATCAAAAGTAAACACAGAAGGCGAGGAGAACTTCCCATTTGTAACGGAAGACAACAAAACGCTTTATTTCGCTTCCAACGGCAGACAAGGTTTTGGTGGATTAGATGTCTTTGCGTATGATATGACCAAAGGCGAATCAACCAACTTAGGTAAACCGGTAAACAGTGAGAAAGACGATTTTGCATTTTCGTTAAATGCAGAGAAAAACATCGGATTTTTATCCACTAACCGCTCAGGAGTAGATAATATTTACCTAGCCACTCCGGTTTGTGGCGTAGAAGTAACCACTATGGTTACCGATGCCAAAACAGGCAAAGCACTTGCCAATGCTAAAGTAGCGATTGTGGATGACAAGAAAAACGTGATTGCTATGGAAACAACCGGAGCCAATGGCGAGGTGGCATATTATGTTGAATGTAACAAAGCCTATACGATTCAAGCCTCGAGAGACGGTTATGAGAGTAACACCTTCCCGGTAGCAGCCAGCAAAGGCGAAGCAAGAAAAGTAGAAGCAGCCTTGAACCCAATTGATGTGATTGTAACGGAGACTGAAGTGGTTTTGAAACCAATATTCTTTGAGTTCAACAAGAGCAACATCACCCAAGAAGGAGCTTTTGAGTTAGACAAACTGGTTCAAGTCTTGAAAAACAACAAAGACATGGTTGTTTTAGCCAAAGCCCACACGGATAACAGAGGAAGCGACAGCTACAACTTAAGATTATCTGATGCAAGAGCAAAATCAACCGTTCAATACATTTTATCAAAAGGTATTTCGAAAGAGCAAATCTCAGGCAAAGGAATGGGTGAAACAGAACCAAAAGTAGACTGTAAAGAAGCTTGCACCGAAGAACAACATGCAGAGAACAGAAGAAGTGAGTTCTTGATTGTGAAGAAGTAGGCTAAACTTTATAAAATAAAGTATTTTTTAAAACCGGATTCTCATTAGAGAGTCCGGTTTTTTTGGTATAACTTAAAACTCTTTCGATATGTTTTTTGGATAGATACATATTTAATGTCTTGATTCTAGTAAATCTTCATCATATAAAAGGGAATTACTATATTTAGTTTACATTGGTAGTATAGAATGTTGAATTTCAAATATTTTAGTATACAATGATTGAATAATCTATTATCACAGATGACAATATGTATTTTAAATTCAAATTCGAAATTGAACGCTCTTTGATAGATTCTAATTATGTATTTTGGGCATTTAGAGCCAAAATTTAGCCATAAAAAAAGCGGAACAACATGTTCCGCTTTTTTGTGCTTTATAGTTAATCTATTTAATTAACAACAATATTATCTATTTGCATAGTAGTAGTGATTCCACCACCTGCACCAATATATTCAAATATAAAGAAACCATTACCTGTTAAAGAAGCTGGAATGTTGTAGTTTCCACTGTTTGTAAAGGTGGCAGGATAACCAGAAGATGATCCTGGAGACAAAGTAAAGTTAGATGTAATATCAACTAAAGTTGCATTGTTTATGTTTTCACCAGCAACATAATCAGTAGAATAATAAACTTTTAACACTGAACCATTTGCAAAACCTGCTTTGGATTGAAAAGACAATGTGTTTGCGGCAGTCATATCAACAGGAACGATAAATAATGATCTGTTACTTTCCGGAGTTCCGCCAAAAGAAGTCATTTGGATGTATTTATTTCCGCTAAAAGCTGTATTAGCCCAATATCTTGAACCAACGGGAGCATCATTAATATAGTTAGGAAATTGTCTGTTGCCTGGAGCAGTTGTTCCGTAGCTTTCAAAATTTTCAGTGAAACTACCTAAAAATTGAATATTATTTCCAACCAAAGGAGGACTCAAATCGATTTCTAATCGATCTCCTGAAAAGTCAACATCATTTAATGTTCTAATCATGAATTGGTAGTCACTGTTAAATTTAGTAAGCACACCTCTTAATTTACCATTTCCTGAAGGAATACCTTCTCCGGCAAATTTTGAATATTGACTAACCCTAACAATTATTTTATTTCCAAACTGATCTGTAACCTCGTGATTAGTTGCCCCACCAGGACTGTTTAATGATTCATCATAATATTTTTTCCCAACAGAAACATCTGTAAATTGAACATTATCAAACTCAATTAGCATATTTAAATACTGATTGTTCAAAGCTTGAGCAATCGTAAGGCTTTTCATTATTTGTTCTTCTTCTACATTTGTACAAGAACGTTTAATTACACTTTTATATTCTACACCAGAAATTCTTCCAACACCATTATTGTATGAAGAACCAATCACAGTAGAGGAATGTTGCAGGTTGAAGAAACGCTCGTTTAACTTGATTGTAACTTTTCTACCTGGTTCAAATTCGTTATACAAATTGTAGTTGTCAACAGGCATACTAAATCCTTTAGTTCCATCAAGCGAAACAAATGAAATAGATTTGTAAAAATTTCCTCCTTCATCACTTGAAGTAACATAAGCCTCAATATAGTCAGTTTGACCTTCTACAGCTGGCATATACTCAGTAGCCGAAGCAACGGCAACAGAAGTTATGTCTGTAACCTCTTTTGTTTTTGGGATATCAAAACAGTCTCCGGATAAATCTGGAGTGTTATAATCGTCACTGTTTACACAACTCAAAAGCGTTGCAAAAAGTGTCGCTGTAACTATTAATTTTATTTTTTTCATAGCTTTTTAATTTTCAAAAATTTTAATATTGTCTAATTGAAATGTAGTAGTCAAATTAGTTTGTCTGCTGCCTGTGTATTTAAAAGCAACTCTAACATTGTTGCTGTTATACATACTTAAATCAAGGACACCACTATTTATAAAAGCATCTACTTGTGAGGCATTTGGTAAAACCGGGCTTAATTGTGTCCAAGTTGCCGTTGTAATTCCTGCTACAGTTCCGTCATAATCTTCAGAAACGAAAACCGTTACTACTTCGCCTTCATAAAACCTAACTTTACTATCAAATGATAGAGCTTCATTGTTGGTGGTAGTAAAATCTAAAGCTGGAGTTATTAACCATACTTCATCATTCGGGTCGGTAGCAACTACCGAATAAAATGAAGAAAACTCAGCATATTTATTGTTACTAAATAAACGTGAATGCCATTTTCTTGACCCAACAGTGGCATGGTTAACCCAGCCATCTAAAGCAATTGCTATTTCGTTTGCTCCACTACCATTTGTAGTGCCTTCAAAAGTTTCGTTTAAGATCAATTCAACAACTCTTGGAATTGCAAAATCATCATCTTTTACGCAGCTTGAAAAAACTACTAATGTAAGTAGTAATATGCCTGTTTTTTTTAAGTTCTTTATCATAATGCAATTTTTAGAAATTAATGTAGAAATTTACGAAAAATGTTCTAGAGTAACCGTAGAAGTATCGTGGTCCAAAAGAAGGAGTACCGTTTGCGTTATCGGCAAGAAGGTCAGGATATGTTGCTTTTCTAGACTGTTCAAATCCACCTGTTTTATATTTAATGTCAAATAGATTATTTACAGAAGCAAAGAAACCAAATGTGTTTCTGTTTTTTCTGCTCAATCTCCATGATTTTCCACCTGTTAAATTAACAAGCGTAATAGGGTCAAATTTTTCTTGTCTAAGTGCTTCTCTAACTGTTTCTGCAGTAGCACCAGGATATGAAATACCTGTGTTGTCATCGATACTGAAATTGTCTGTTCTCATAATTTTTGATACGCTGATGTAACTATCATCTAAGTAATTTACATTGGCACCAATCCACCAAAAATTCGGATCTCTGTATTCAATCCCGAATGAGTAAGCTTGTTGAGGCATTCCCGGTTGACGATAATCTTTTAGATAGGTTGTTCCAAAGTCTTTAAGTGGGCTTTGTCCTAAAGAAGCTAAGTTATCATCACTTGTTTTTAAATTAGCATTGTCAGAATAGATATATTGACCATAAGAAGCTGCTCCGGTTAACTTAATAGTTGCTGTAACTTGATATTCTAAACCGAGTTCAGCTCCAAGATTTTGTTTTTCAACACCTGTAGCAATTTCTGTAACAAATGAATCTTCATCTCCGTCATTGTCTCCGATGTTTTCAGCATAAAAGAAAGCAATTTCAGTAGAGTTTTGAATTTTTGTATAATATCCTGTTAAACGTGCTTTTAATTTTGGTGTTCTGATGATATAACTTGCATCGGCACTAACTACAGATTCGCTTTGAAGATCTGGCGTAAATTCATTACTTCTTCTTGCGTTATAAAAAGAGCTTCTTAAAGTAGGAGCTTTTGTCATATAAACACCATTAAAGTCAAGCAAATGGCGACCGGTTAATTTGAATGTAACCCCACCTTTAAAACCATAGTTTTCAAAAACTTCTATTTTGCTTTTTCCAAATGAATTGGTAGCATAATTACCGCTTCTGTATAAGCCTTCTCTTTGAAAATCTGTTCTAGAGAATGTTTGAGCTAAATAGAAATCAACATTGCTATAACTAAACTTGAATTGTGTAAAAGCATCTGCAACATTTGCAAACAAATTATAATTATAACCAAAAGTGCCACCTTCGCCTATTTGAGCATTTGGATTATTTAAGTCAAATTGACTGTTTTCGCCTAAGAAAAATCTATCTACGTTTAAAAGGTAATCTCCTCCTAGCAAATCGGTAACAACTGCATAGTTATGTGATTTTAATTTTTTAAAGCTAACTCCGGCATTTAAAATAATATTATCTGAAAGTGTAGAATTTAATAATGAGTTAGCACTAAATTGTTCATCATCATTACGTTGTTCACTTAAAATAAATGCACTCTCACCAGTTGCCGTATTTTGGTTGGCAATATACATTGAGTTCCAATTAATTTGGCTATTGTTCAAAAATTCTTGACCCGCCAATACTGCCGATGGGTTTTCTGTAATAAATGAACCATCTGGTTGTTCTACCTCAACATAACTGTCAGGATTATTCAAATAGTAACTTGGAAGCTTTCTATAGTAAGTAGGATCTGGATTATTTCCTAATGGGTTTTCTAATCTGGAGTTAGAAATTCTTCCAACTTGATACGCCACATTTGTGTTTAAAGTAGTTTTAGTAGAAATTTTCCAGAAATGAGAAAGCATTGTAATTGGCTCTTCTACATCTTTATCTCTTGAATTTCTAATCTTTCCATCTTGATAACCCCAATAAGAATTATATTTTATTCCCATTAAATCATTAACCTCTTGCGTATTAGGAGAGTTTTTTCCTCTACTGTTTTGAGCATAAATTGAGGTTAAATTCAAACTATGTTTACTGTTGATTTTTTTCTCAACACTTGCAAAAAGAGAATTTGCACTATAATCAGTTCCTTCAAAATGACCTTCTTGAGCCCATCTTCTAGAAGCAGAAATAACATAAGCCCAGCCGTCCTGACTCATTCCTGATGCATGGGTTCCCATTGTCCTCCAACTGTAATTTGTGTTGGTTCCAGACATAGAAATTCTTGACCCTGGACGATAATGTGATGCTCTTGTGTTTATTTCTTGCGTTCCTAAAGCTCCTCCAAAAGTATAGTCTGAAGGTTTAGAACCCATTGTAAATTCTTGATTTCTTGTTGCGTCGTTCAAACCACCCCAGTTACTCCACTGTGGTCTCCCGTCATATAACTTGTTCATGGCAATACCATTAATCATGGTTGTAGCATGCTCATTGTCTAAACCTCTTACTCTAAATCGTGCTTGTCCCCAGTTAAATGCAGCTGTTTGCTGAAAAGCATCTCTTGAAGCCTGAAGTAATCCTGCAGTGTTTTCTGAACCACTGTTATCATCTCCCAAATCGTTTTCGGTGATTGTAATTAAACTTAATTGTTGTTCCATTGTAATGTCTTCTTCAAAAACAATTACGCCCAAATCAAGTATTTGGTTTTCAACAACATCAATAGATAAAAGTTGTCGGGTATATCCGTCACTTTTTACTTCTAACAGCTGATTTCCGGCAGAAACATTTTCTATAAGAAAAGTTCCATCAAACGACGTCAATTTCATTAACGTTGTGTTTTGAATAGTTACAACTACACTCTGTAATGGTTTTTGAGTTTTAGAATCAACCACAACACCCTTTACTCCGCCTGGGTTTTGAGAAAATCCTATGAACGCTTGCATTACAAGTAAAATACTAAAAACAAGTTTTTTCATAAATAAGATTATAATTATTTTTCTTTTTTGTTAAGTTAATTATTTCTTAACAGCCTGCAAATGTACATTATTTAATAATATTATTTACTTTTGGTGCGAAGTTTGTATCAAACTTGACAGTAATTTAATATACAATTTATGAAAATTAAACAATTTATTGCCGCTTTTCTTGTGATTTCCTCAATGAATAGTGTCGTTGCTCAGGACAAAAAATTTAAAGTGCATACCATCGCCTTCTATAACCTTGAGAATCTTTTCGACACAAAAGACGACGAAAATGTAAATGATGAAGAATATACACCGGCAAATGGTTGGACTAAAGAAAAATACCAGCAAAAATTAAGTAACCTCGAAAGAGTAATTTCTGAAATTGGCACAAGTGAACAACAATCCAATTCTCCTGTAGTTTTAGGTGTTTGCGAACTTGAAAACAGAGGCGTTCTCGAAGATTTAATCAAAATGCCAAAATTAGCAGCTAAAGATTATGGTATTGTTCATTACGATTCTCCGGACGGAAGAGGAATCGACACCGGTTTCCTTTACCAAAAGAAACATTTTACCCCAACCAGCTCAATGAACATTCCGTTAATAATTCAAAATATTGATGGAAGTGGAAAACGTGTTTATACCCGTGACCAATTATTAGTAACCGGTTTTTTAGATGGTGAAGAAATGCATTTCATCGTTAACCACTGGCCATCACGTTCCGGAGGCGAAAAAAGAAGTAGCCCTTACCGTGAAGCAGCCGGAGCTCTAAACAAAAAAATTATCGATTCGCTTCAAAAAATTAACCCTGATGCCAAAGTAATCACAATGGGCGATTTAAACGACGGACCTTATAATAAAAGCGTTAAAAAATTCTTAGGTGCAAAAGCCAAAAAAGAAGACGTTGAACCAGGCGGAACATACAACCCAATGGAAGAAATGTCTAACAAAGGAATCGGTTCGCTAGCGTATCGCGATGCGTGGGATTTATTTGATCAAATGATTTTCACAGAACCTTTTATCCGTAAAGATTATTCTTCTTTTCGTTTTTGGAAAGCAGGTGTTTTCAACAAACCTTATTTAGTGCAAACCACAGGTCAATATAAAGGTTATCCGTTGCGAAACTCACCCGCAGAACCAGGCTTTAGCGACCACTTTGCAGTGTATTCTTACCTTATTAAAGAAATAAAATAAATATAAAGCCGATTCAGTTCGGCTTTTTTTATTTCATAACTTTACATTTCTAATTCAAAAACCATGGCAATTCAAAAACCATTCAATCTCAATAAATGGATTGAAGAAAACCGTCACCTACTCAAACCGCCCGTTGGAAACAAAAATATGTACGTTGATTCCGGTGATTACATCGTCATGATTGTAGCCGGTCCAAACGCCCGAAAAGACTACCATTACAACGAAACCGAAGAACTATTCTACCAACTCGAAGGAAACATCACCGTTTATGTGCAAGACAACGGAGAAAAAATCGCCATGCAACTCGGTCCCGGCGATATGTTTTTATTACCCGCCAAAACACCTCACTCACCCGTGCGAGAAGAAAACTCAATAGGTTTGGTTGTCGAAAGAAAACGTATCGGACAAGAAATTCCCGACGGATTACTCTGGTTTTGCGACAATTGCAACCATAAATTATACGAAGTCTATTTTGAACTCAAAGACATCGAAAAAGACTTTTTAGCCCATTTTCAACATTTCTATAACTCCAAAGAACTCAGAACCTGCAAAAATTGCGGCACCGTTATGGAAACCGATCCCCGATTCGTCGCAAAAACAGACAACAGATAACAGACAACTGAGTTAGGGCAGACAATTCCCGCTGTCCGTTACAAGTTTTTCAAGAAAAATTAAGTTTTGCAAGCCACCCAAAGAGCTTCCTTTGGTCGCTTTTGGTTGGCAGCAAAACTAAAAATTTTTCTTGAAAAGCTTTCCACTACCATCGGGGCTGCAATTCACTGCTCAACAACAAAATCAGTTTTCAAAAAGAAAAAAAATCGGTATCTTCGCAAAATAATATAACAAAAACCTTTAAAAAAGTTATAATGTCAACAATCGCACAACAATTCGGCATGACCGAAGCCCTGGAAATATTAGGCATAAAACCCATCAATGAAGGAACTTCCACAGGAAACAACCATTTTTCCAATGGCGAACTCATCGAAAGTTATTCTCCCGTAGATGGTCAATTAATCGCAAAAGTAAGAGCATCCACCGCAGCCGATTACGAAAAAGTAATGCAAACTGCTACCGAAGCTTTTAAAACCTTTCGCCTAATGCCGGCACCTCATCGTGGCGAAATCGTTCGTCAGTTTGGCGAAAAATTGAGAAAATACAAAGAACCACTTGGAAAATTAGTTTCTTACGAAATGGGAAAATCACTCCAAGAAGGTTACGGCGAAGTGCAGGAAATGATAGACATCTGCGATTTTGCTGTTGGTTTATCACGTCAATTACACGGATTAACAATGCATTCAGAACGTCCCGGACACAGAATGTACGAACAATATCATCCGCTTGGCGTAGTCGGAATCATTTCCGCCTTTAACTTTCCGGTTGCCGTTTGGTCTTGGAATACCGCTTTGGCTTGGATTTGTGGCGACGTTTGCGTTTGGAAACCATCCGAAAAAACTCCACTTTGTGGCGTTGCTTGTCAAAACATCATTGCCGAAGTGTTAAAAGAAAATAATCTTCCGGAAGGAATCTCGTGTTTAATCAATGGTGATTACAAAGTTGGCGAATTAATGACGCACGATAAACGTATACCGTTAGTCTCTGCAACCGGTTCAACCCGAATGGGTAAAATTGTTGCTCAGGCTTGTGCCGCTCGTTTAGGCAATTCATTGCTTGAATTAGGTGGAAACAACGCCATTATTGTCACTCCGGATGCCGACATCAAAATGACGGTTATTGGAGCCGTTTTTGGAGCTGTTGGAACTGCCGGACAGCGTTGTACGTCAACCAGAAGACTTATAATTCACGAAAGTATTTATGATAAAGTAAAAGATGCAATTGTTTCTGCATACAATCAATTACGCATCGGAAATCCATTAGATCAAAACAACCACGTTGGACCACTAATTGATGTGGATGCTGTAGAATCATACAAAAAAGCCTTAGAAAAAGTAGTTTCCGAAGGCGGAAAATTAATCGTTCCGGGCGGTGTTTTATCCGGAGAAGGTTATGAAAGTGGTTGTTATGTAAAACCCGCAATCGCCGAAGCAAACAATTCATTTGAAATTGTTCAGCACGAAACCTTTGCACCGGTTTTATATTTACTAAAATATTCCGGCGATGTGCACAATGCCATCGAAATTCAAAATGGCGTTGCTCAAGGATTATCATCAGCAATTATGACTAATAATTTACGTGAAGCAGAAGCTTTTCTATCAGTTGCCGGTTCCGATTGCGGAATTGCCAACGTAAACATCGGAACTTCAGGAGCAGAAATCGGTGGAGCTTTTGGTGGCGAAAAAGACACAGGCGGCGGTCGTGAATCAGGTTCAGATGCTTGGAAAATCTATATGCGTAGACAAACCAATACAATCAATTATACCACAAGTTTGCCTTTGGCACAAGGAATTAAATTTGATTTGTAGTTTAAGAAAATAGAAAAAAGAGAAAAAAAACCCTGCAAATTTTATTATTTGCAGGGTTTTTTTACGCAACTTTTTCATCGTTTTAGCATCTACTAAGTAACCAAAAAAAAATAAACATATGAAAAAGATTTTTTTACTATTGGCTTGTACGCCTTTTTTACTCGCAACCAGCTGTGATGATGATGACGATGAAATCATTTGCACACAAGAAGCGAAATCTGGTTTAAACATCACCGTAAAAGATGCTGTAACCGACGAATTATTAACAACCGGAGTTACTGTAATTGCTCAAGATGGTTTATACACAGAAACCTTGGAACAGTTTCCAAACGAAGAAGTTCCTGTTTTTATCGGAGCTTGGGAACGAGTTGGAACGTATGTGGTAACTGTTTCTAAAGAAGGTTATCAAACATTTACTTCTCAACCAATTGTGGTAACTGCTGATGTTTGCCACGTAATTCCGCAACAAATAACAGTGGAGCTTCAACCTAATTAAGACTGTTTGTTTTGTTTTAAATACGAAAACCCTGCTAAGCTTAAAGTTTAGCAGGGTTTTTACTTCGTAATCTTGTCATTCCGACGAAGGAGGAATCTCAGTAAGTTTCGATTTGAGATTCCTCCTTCGTCGGAATGACAAACAATGCGTGAAGAAAATTTCAATTATTTCGTTTTCTTCACATACTGCGTCAAAATAAAAATAGTCTGGTTTTCAACTCTTCCTTCAATTAGATTTGCATCATCCCAAACTAATTTAATATTGTGAACAGCAGCACCGCGTTTAGCAGTAAAATTAGCACCTTTTACATCCAAATCCTTAATCAAAACCACAGAATCACCATCTTTCAGAATATTTCCGTTGGAATCTTTGTGAATGATTTTACCTTCTTCGTCATCGGCTTCTCCGGTTGCTTTTGCCCATTCTAAGGCATCTTCTTCCAAATACATCATCTCCAGTAAATCGTGGTTTTTTAATCGAGCTAACATCCGCCAAGACACAATTTGCACCGGTAGATGTTCGCTCCACATGCTTTCATTCAAACCACGCCAATCTTCAGGATTTGTTGTTTCCGGATTTTCGATTTGATTTTTTAAGTTTTGAGTAATTAAAAGACTGTTTTCTAAACTTTCTTCTGTTTTTGGAGGAACAGTATACACCACTAAATTTTCCTCTAAACCGCTGATTTCACATTTAGAATCACTGCGATCTCTTATTTTTTTTTCGGTTATACTCACTTTCGATTATAAATTAAAACAAGCTCCGATATTAAATTGAAATTGGTTATTCAATTTCTGATAACCAATAGGGTCATTGTCGTATGATGCAATTGGAAAACCAATTTCTGAAAATAATCCAAATCCTTCCGAAAAGAAGTAGCGAGCACCTACGTGACCACCAAAGTTTCTTAATCCTAAGTTTAAACCAGGATAAACATCAAAATTTGAAGGTAAGCCAATTACACTTCCAATGTTTGCGTTGAAACGAGCTTTTAAATCAAAGCGATCTTCAAATTTAGCACCTTCAAATCCTGCAGGCTCATCAACACCCAAAAGGTAACCTGTTTGTACACCAACTGACATGTTTTCGCCAATTCCGTAATCATAAAATAAAACAATTCCGGTTCCGTGGTCTTGAATATTGGCCCCGACCTGAAATTTTTGGTCTCCTTTTCCGCTATAAGCTTGTGCATTAGCTAAGAAACCACTCAAAATCAATCCAAATGTAAATAGTTTTTTCATATGTAGATAATTAATGTTTTTTTATAAGTCATATGGAATCGCTTTATTTTTATTGGTGTTTGCTCACGCAAACGTGTTGTTAATAGCGATTTCATCGTTATAAAATTTTTACAAATGTAAACAATTCTGTTTTAACATTAAACTACTAATTTCTTCCTTTTTCGTTTGGATAAAGTTGTGGCAAGGGCTCGCTTTGCCAATATTCCTTAGAATTAATATCTAAGATGGTAAGTGGACCATGAAAAGCAGCACCAGTATCAATATTCCAAACACAGGCTTTATTGATTGGAATGGTTTCGTTGATTCTTGTTGTAGGTGTATGACCTATATATATTTCATTGTATAAAGTGAATCGTTTGGGGTAGAATAAATTGTCTTTTGATAAAGTTGGATTTAAAGAAAGAGCGGTTTCCCACAACGTTCTATCCCAATAAAATAAACGAGGAAAATATTCATAAGCAATTCCGTTTACATTGGTAAAGCCGGCATGTATAAACAAGCGATTTTGTTCGTCTAAATAATAATCTTTTAACTGATTTTCTAAAAAATCAATATGCTCTAAACGAGTGGCGTCCGAAACTTTTTCATATGCATCAATAGTTGATTGACCGCCGTGCTTAAA
Source organism: Flavobacterium sp. T50_26 (assembly GCF_057652995.1). NCBI lineage: Bacteria > Pseudomonadati > Bacteroidota > Flavobacteriia > Flavobacteriales > Flavobacteriaceae > Flavobacterium > Flavobacterium sp. T50_26. The sequence goes on along the minus strand of NZ_JBYFCC010000024.1, from coordinate 38,093 downwards.
CCATTCTTGATTATAATCGTTTGTTTTTAAATAATTGAGTAACAATTCATCATGATTTCCTCTGATGAAAACACAAGGTTGTTTTTTGCTTAATTCTATTATAAAACTGATAGTTTGTGGCGATTCACTCCAACCATCAACATAATCACCCAAGAAAATTAAAGTATCATTTTTTGTGGCTTGGCTTCTTTCGAGCACTTGGTGTAAAGCACGAAGTCCTCCGTGAATATCACCGATTACAAATGTTTTAGTCATTGTTTTTATCATATTTTACCTTCCTCAAAATCCGCATAGTTTCTTTAAAATTTACATAAACCATCGGGTTTTCTACCATTTTAAGCAGCGGTTTGGCATCAATTAATTTTTGTTTGGCTTCTTCAAATCCGTTTAAATAACAAATCATTAATGTAGAAGGCAAATTTAGTAAATCCCGCTTTTCATTTTCGGATAAAGCAGTTCCTTTTTGTAATTTTTGCAACAAAGATAAGTTGGAATTATAAATATGAAACATCATTTTCCGATTGTATTGTGGGGGTTCAAACAGAAACTCGTTTTCAATTTTATAATAACCATTATCAAAAAAAGTCAGCGTTTGTTTTTCTAATGGATAATAACTCGTTTTATCATTTAAGCCAAGCGGAACATATTCGGTTATTGAAAAAGTTTTATCATCATATTCAATTGAAACTTCATCAAAAGCGGAATAAAACAGCTTGACTTGTTCGTTAATCAATTCAATATCCACTCGTGAATAAAAGGTTTTGTCGCGTACTTTTTTCTTATTTCCTGCCCAACAAACCACGAAAAGTTCTTTAAAAACGTGGTATTTTGTGGCCATATCTTTGTGCCGATTATTCATAAAATCTAAAACTCCTTCTAAAGTATAGGAAATGCTGTTTCGCGAATTATTTTCAATCCCAATCACCGTTTCGGTATTCATTTTAGAAAAAGGAATTTTGTCTTCGGTTGGAATAGAATTACTTCCTCTTCGTACAAAAACCGTTCGAGCCGGAATAGTATAAATCCCCTTTTTAAAAGCTGAAACCTTGCTGTTTGGTTTTATCGTGACCAAACCCACCACTTTATCTTTGGGTAAATTTGGAAACGGCACATTTTCATACTGAATTTTAGGCGGATTTTCTAAAAAAGCATTTACTAAATTTTGAATTCGACTGTCATCAAAAAAATCATCACCGGTAATTTCATTATCTTGGTCTTCAACCCCAACCACGATATAGGAATTATTAGTTGGGTTGGAATTCGACAAAGCACAAATATGTTTCAAAAACTTCGCTTTTCCTTCTTTAGTATGCAAATTCAACTGACGTTTTTTATCATAAAAACTACTCTCATCGTTGTGAGCTAGGAGGTTTTTGATAAGAAGGCGTTTGTTGATCATTTTAAAGTGCGGGTTGTAAAGTTACGAGTTGCGGGTTACGAGTTGCGGGTTAACTCGCAACCTGTAACCCGCAACTATTTTTTGTCAAACTTACTTCCGTTATTGTCAGATTTTACTAAGTAAGCCATAAACGAACCTATTTTTTTGCTTTCAGTAATTGTTTTCTCTTTTAAGAATTCAAATTCTTCTTCGGTTATATGTTTTCTGTCAAATGCTCTGTATAATTGTGATCTTAACTCGCCACAAGAACCTTTAGAATAGCTCAAAAAATTTATAAATTCTCGTCGTCCATTCCTTTCAAAACCCTCAGCAATATTATCCATTATTGAACCGGATGATCGATTCATCTGATTTTTTAATTCAAAGTCTTTTCCTAATGAAGTGTTTTCAAAAGCATTCCAAAGATCTTGACAAATTTCTCTACTTAATTGCCAAATTTCTAATTCTTCAAACGTATTAATTGTTGCCATTTTATAGTTTCTTTTTATGGATTATATGATGAACAATCTTAATCATAAAAAATATAAAATCCAAACTTTCAACCCATAACACGCAACCCGCAACTTTCCAACCCGCAACCTACGGAACCTTATTCCCCATACTTTCCGTCCAAATTTCAAACCAATCTTCTTTGTCTAAAATTAATTCGGATGCTTTTTGTAATTGTTGAATTCGGGCAACATTGACTGTACCGGCAACCGGGATAACTTTGGAAGGATGCTGCATAATCCAAGCCAGTAAAATGATATCAGAACCAAAGTGATATTTTTCGACCAATCGAGCTAGTAATTTTTTTAATCGCCGGGTTTGTTCGGTGTCTTCTCTAAAAATTGTTCCGAGAGGATTCCAAGCCATCGGACGAATGTTGTGAATTTGCATATGGTCTAAACTTCCATCCACCATCGGATCAAAATGCGTCACTGAAAACTGGATTTGATTATACGAAACCTTCGTTTTTTGCTGAATCAAATCGGTTTGAGAAGGCGTAAAATTAGACAATCCAAAATCTAAAATTTTACCCTCTTTTTTTAGTTTTTCAATCGCTTCGGCAATTTCATCGGCTTGCATTAACGGACTCGGTCGATGCAAAAGATACACATCCAGATAATCGGTTTTTAAATTTTTAAGCGAATTTTCTGCAGACCAAATAATGTATTCTTTAGAATAATCATAATGTTTGATTCTGTTTTGACGATTATCAGTTATTAATTGAATGCCACATTTAGAAATTAATTGAATTTTTGAACGATCAATTTTGTTTTGTTTAAAACCTTCTCCAAAAGTGGCTTCGGTTGTGTAACCACCATAAATATCTGCATGGTCAAAGGTGGTTATTTTATTTTCTAAACAAACAAGAATGAGGTTGGCCATTTCGGCTACACTTAAATTTTTGTCCCAAACACCCCAATTCATAGTTCCTGCCACAACAGGAGATAATGTAGTTTTCATTTTTTATATATTTTCAATTTTTAATAAAACACGGTTTTTTTAATTTAATGGATTCACTACGCTAGAAACCTGACACGAGCCCATAGGGCGACTGGCGAAGCAAACCTGAAACTTTCAAACCCGCACTTTTTTCTTATCGGTCTTAAAATTATAAAAACTAAATCACAAATCACTCTTAAAACCTATGATTTTATTGAAGTTTTAACGGTATGTTAACATCTTGAAACGAATAAAATTTTCAATTTGCACTGTTAATTTAAACATACTAAATTCGAGCTCTTAAAATAGGAATTATGGAAGAAAATACAACTACGCTAGACATCCGAGCGATTAATGAAAAAATTGAAAGAGAAAGTGCTTTTATCGACCTTCTTACCTATGAAATGAACAAAGTAATCGTAGGTCAAAAACACATGATCGAACGATTGTTGATTGGTCTTTTAGGTCAAGGTCATATTTTGTTGGAAGGTGTTCCCGGTTTGGCAAAAACGTTGGCGATTAATACGTTGTCACAAGCTGTTCAAGGTTCATTTAGCCGAATTCAGTTTACTCCGGATTTATTGCCAGCCGATGTGGTTGGAACAATGATTTACAACATCAAACAAAATGAATTTTCGATAAAAAAAGGACCTATTTTCGCCAATTTCGTCTTAGCCGATGAGATCAACCGTGCTCCTGCAAAAGTGCAATCAGCTTTGTTAGAAGCGATGCAGGAAAAACAAGTAACGATTGGTGACACGACTTTTAAATTAGACAAACCGTTCTTGGTTTTAGCTACTCAAAACCCGATTGAACAAGAAGGAACGTATCCGTTACCGGAAGCTCAAGTCGATCGTTTTATGCTGAAAACTGTGATTGATTATCCTAAAATGGAAGACGAGCGATTGGTAATTCGTCAAAATTTAAAAGGAAGTTACGAAAAAGTAAATGCCGTGATTTCCATCGATCAAATTTTACGTGCTCAACAAGCGGTTCGTGAAGTGTATATGGATGAAAAAATTGAAAAATACATTTTGGATATCATTTTCGCTACACGTTTCCCTGAAAAATATAAATTAGAAAGTTTAAAACCGTTAATCAGTTTTGGATCATCTCCTCGTGGAAGCATCAATTTAGCCACAGCCGCAAAATGTTACGCATTTATCAAACGTCGTGGTTATGTAATTCCCGAAGATGTGCGTGCCGTGGTTCACGATGTATTGCGTCACCGTATCGGAATAACCTATGAAGCCGAAGCAGAAAACATCACTTCGGTTGAAATCATTAATAAAATTGTGAACGAGATTGAGGTACCTTAATAAGTTGCGAGTTGAAAAGTTGCGAGTTGAAAGTTTTAACCCGTAACCCGTAACCCGTAACCCGTAACTAAATTATGGAAACAAAAGACTTACTCAAAAAAGTACGAAAAATAGAAATCAAAACCCGAAGATTGAGCGATCATATCTTTTCGGGAGAATACCATACGTCGTTCAAAGGTCGTGGGATGACTTTTTCAGAAGTTCGTCAATATCAATTTGGTGATGATGTTCGAGCAATCGATTGGAATGTGACCGCACGTTACAACGAACCGTATATCAAAGTGTTCGAAGAAGAACGAGAGTTAACGATGATGTTGATGGTGGACATTTCAGGTTCTGAAAGTTTTGGCACAAAAAATCAATTGAAAAGTGAAATTGTGACTGAAATCGCTGCAACAATGGCATTTTCAGCAACTCAAAATAACGATAAAATTGGTTTGATTTTGTTTTCCGATGAAATAGAGCTTTACATTCCGCCTAAAAAAGGAAAATCACACGTGTTGAGAATCATCCGTGAGTTGATAGAATTTAAACCAAAAAGCAATAAAACAAATATTACAAATGCGTTGAAATTTTTATCGAGTGTGATGAAAAAGAAAGCAATTGTGTTTTTCATATCTGATTTTATTACGGATGATAATTACGAACACACCTTAAAAATCGCCGGAAAAAAACACGACATCACCGGAATTCGTGTGTTTGATATTCGAGAAGAAAAAATGCCAAACATCGGAATGGTGAATATGTTGGATGCTGAAACGGGCGAAACGATGTTAGTGAATACCAATTCGAAATCCATCCGAATGGAATATGAAAAATATTATCGCGAGAAAGTAACTTTTTTCAAAGAAACTTTTTCAAAATGTGGTTCAGGAACAGTAAATACAAGAGTTGACGAAAGTTATGTGACTAAATTATTAACTTATTTTAAATCAAGATAATCATAAGTAAATTTCAAAAAATTTTGTAAATCGCTGTGAAACAGACAATGAAAATTAAATTATATATCTTTTTTCTACTTATTTCAACCTTCGTTTTTGCTCAACAAAAAAGAGTAACTACTTCGGTTGACAGCACCAAAGTTAAAATTGGTGCACAAATTAATTTAACCTTCAAAACAACGGTGGATACACTTTCAAAAGTGGCTTTTCCGGAAGGAAAATTATTTGGAAGTTTAGAAGTGTTAGAAAGTTATCCCACCGACACCATCAAAGAAAACGATAAGTATCAGCTTATCAAAAAATATGGTTTAACGCAATTTGACAGCGGAAAATACACGATACCATCGTTAAAAGTCATCATCAATTCAAAACCATTTGCGACCGATAGTGTTTTGGTAGAAATTCTTCCGGTTGTTGTCGATACATTAAAGCAACACATGTATGATATCAAAGATATTTCGACCGTTCCGAACGACTATTCGAATTGGTGGATTTATTTGTTGATTGTAATCGGAATTGCCGGAATTGGTTATTTGATTTATTTTCTGATAAAGAAATATAAAAAACCGGCAGAAGAAGAAATTGTTTATGCTACCCCGATTGAAAAAGCAACAGCTCATCTAAAAACATTAGAAAAAAAGAGCTTGGTTGAACGGGGTGAAGTAAAAGAATATTATTCTGAATTGACTGATATTGCTCGAACGTATATTGAAGAAGCCATCGAAATTCCCGCAATGGAAAGTACGACAGATGAATTGATTTCTGCTTTCAAAATTGCGATTGTCAAAAAGAAACTTTCGCTAACAGAAGAGACCATCAAAAATTTGGAAAAGGTTTTAAAACAAGCCGATTTAGTAAAATTTGCGAAATCAAAACCATTAGAATTTGAAATTGCCGATGATAAAATTAAAATCGAAAAAACAATTTTTAAAATTCATCAATCCATTCCGGAAGAAATCGAAGAAGAAGAATTAGAGGACAACGAAGCCAATCAAGCGAAAATTTTAAAACGAAAAAAAGCGAAGAAGAGAACACTAATAATTGTTTCAGTAGTTGTTGTTTTATTTGTTTCATTAGGTATTTTAGTTGCCGTGAAAGGTTTCGACTTTTTAAAAGACAACATTCTTGGTCATCCAACTAAAGAATTATTAGAAGGCGAATGGGTTTCAAGTCAATACGGAAATCCGGCCATTAAAATAGAAACGCCAAAAGTGCTTCAACGAATGGATGTTTCCAAAATGATGGGCGGACAGCAGTCGGAAATGACAGATATGCAACTATTTGGCTACGGAGCAATGATGGATCATTTTTATATTGCCGTCATGACCACAAAATTGAAACAAGATATAAAAATTGAATTAGCCCAAGCATTGGAGGGTTCACTAAAAATGATGGAAGCCAACGGTGCTCAGAATATCTTAGTGAAACAAGAAAGTTTCAGTACTAAAGAAGGTATTGAAGGATTAAGAGGCTACGGAACCATGAATATTTTAGATCCAATAACCAAAAAAAGCAGAAAAGCCTATTACGAAGTAATGTTCTTTGGTCAAGAAGGCGGATTGCAACAAGTTATTGTACTGCACGAAGAAGGCGATGAAGTTGCCAACGAAATAACAGAGCGAATTATGAATTCGGTTGAAATTGCCATAATAAAATAACTATGGAAAACATCACTTTTTTACATCCACAGTTTTTCTGGTTGTTCACCCTTCTGCCGGTGGCAATCGCTTGGTATATTTGGAAAAGAAATAAACAAACGCCTACTTTAAAAGTAAGTTCATTAAAAGGTTTTAAAGTAAAAAGTTCTATTTTACCCAAATTGAAACCGTTGTTGTTTGCGATGCGAATTTTGGCTCTTAGCTTTATCATTGTAGCATTAGCTCGTCCAAGAACAGTAGATGTTAGCAATAAAACCAAAACCACTCGCGGTATTGATATTGTGATTGCCACCGACGTTTCCGGAAGTATGTTGGCCAAAGATTTAAAGCCAAATCGATTAGAATCATTAAAAAAAGTGGCGGCAAACTTTGTAAAGGACAGACCGAATGACCGTTTCGGAATTGTGGTCTATGCCGCAGAAAGTTATACTAAAACTCCCGTAACCAGCGATAAATCCATCGTAGTTGAAGCCATCAAAAGCATTAATTATGACAATGTTCTCAAAGACGGAACCGGAATCGGGATGGGATTGGCGACCGCTGTGAACCGTTTAAAAGACAGTAAAGCCAAAAGCAGAATCGTTATTTTGTTAACCGATGGTGTAAACAATGCGGGGTTTATTGAACCTGAAACTGCCGCTGATATCGCAAGAGAATACGGAATTAAAGTCTACACGATTGGTCTTGGTACAAATGGAATGGCAGAATTCCCGTATGCGTATGCACCAAACGGCGGATTTTTATTTCAAATGATGCCGGTTGAAATTGATGAAGCATTAATGAAAAGCATCGCCAAAAAAACCGATGGAAAATATTTTAGAGCCACAAGCAACAGTAAATTAGAGGAAATCTATAACGAAATCAATAAGTTAGAAACAACCGAAATAGAAGAACAACGTTTTTACAATTACGACGAAAAATTCCGCCCATTGATTTGGATTGCAGGCTTGTTATTGTTGATAGAAATTTTATTAAAACAAACCATTTTTAGAGGTTTTATATAATATGTATTCACAAATAGACGAAAAAATATATTTATACTTTTTAGCTGTTATCCCAATAATAGTGATACTTTTTTTGATCAATTTATATTGGAAAAGAAAAAAGCAACGCGAATTTGGCGATGTTGAATTAGTTAAAAAGCTCAGCCCTGAAAAGTCGGTTTTTAAGCCGGTTTTAAAAATTACGGTTCTACTTTTAGCTTTGGCGAGTTTAATAATCGGCTTAGCCAATCCAAAAATTGGTACTAAAATGGAAACCGTGAAGCGGGAAGGAATAGACGTGGTTTTTGCCATCGACGTTTCCAAAAGTATGCTAGCCGAAGACATGGCACCCAACCGATTAGACAAAACAAAACAAATCGTTTCACAAATCATTAATCAATTGGGTAGCGACCGAATCGGAATGGTGGCTTATGCCGGAAGTGCATTTCCAGTGTTGCCAATTACAACCGATTATGGTGTGGCAAAAATGTATCTGCAAGGCATGAATACCGACATGGTTTCGTCGCAAGGAACATCGTTGGAAGAAGCAATTAAATTATCTGCGAATTATTTCGATAAAGGAAATGCTACGAATAAATTAATTATTCTGATTTCCGATGGAGAAGATCATTCCGATGGGGTAGATGGAGCCATTGAAGAAGCTCTTAAAATAAAAGCAAAAGTAATCACTATTGGTGTTGGAACAGAAAAAGGCGGACCTATTCCGATTAAAAGAAATGGCGTTGTCGAAAATTTCAAACGCGATAGAAATGATGAAGTTGTAGTTACAAAAATGAATGCCGAAATTCTAAAACAAATTGGAAAAGGAACAAAAGGAGGTTTTGTTTATGGTGGAAATACTAAAGATGTGCTGGATTATGTGAAAAATGCATTAGATAACATCGAAAAAACCGAATTTGAAACCACACAAGTAGCCGATTTTCAATCGCAGTTTCAATGGTTTTTAGGCATAGCTTTTGCATTGTTGTTTATCGATATTTTTCTGTTAGAAAGAAAAACAGGCTGGATTAGTAAGTTGAATTTATTTAATGAAAAGGAATCATGAAGCAAATAGTTTTTTTAATTAGTTTATTATTTTCTTTATTTACTTTCGCTCAAGAAGAAGTAAAGAAAGAGAAAGATAAAATTTTACCCAAAGCAAATGAAGCTTTTGCTGAAAAGAAATACTCAGAAGCAGAAGCACAATACCGTATTTCCAATTCTAAAGGTTTATCCGGTGCGGCACCATCTTATAATTTAGGAAATTCTATTTACAGACAAAAACAGTTTAGCGAATCAAAATATGCGTATTCCCAAGCGTTTGAAAAAGCAACCACTAAAGAAGAAAAACACAAAGCATTGCACAATTTGGGGAATGTTTATATGAAAGAAAAGCAATATAGCAAAGCTGTTGAAGCGTATAAAAACGCCTTGCGAAATAATCCTTCCGATGAGCAAACCCGCTACAATTATGCCTTAGCGAAAGAATATTTGAAAAATAATCCTGAAGATCAAAACCAAGATAAAAAAGACGATAAGAAAGACGACAAGAAGGACGATAAAAAAGACGACCAAAAACAAGACAAAGGCGACGGAGATAAAGACAAAAAGGACGATAAAAAAGAAGGCGACAAAGACAAAGGAAAAGGCGACAACAAAGAAGATAAGAACGAAGGCGATCAGAAGAAAGATCAAAATCAAGGTGGTGAACCAAAACCACAACCTTCCGGAATTTCTAAAGAAAGCGTCCAAAATCTCTTAGATGCCGTAAATAATGAAGAAAAGAAAGTACAGGAAAAAGTAAATCTTCAAAAAGTAAAATCAAAACCTGTTCAAACGGAAAAAGACTGGTAATTGAAAATGAAAAAATTAGTATTCATACTATTAGTAACTTGTCAGACAATTTTTGCTCAAGTTCAGTTTGAGGCCAAAGCGAGTAAAACTTCTTTGGGACTCAACGAACGCTTGCGTATCGATTTTACAATGAATGTGGATGGCGATAATTTTGACCCTCCAGCTTTTGAAGGCTTTAGAGTCATTGCAGGACCAAGTCAGCAAGTAAGTCAATCGTGGGTAAACGGGAAAAGTTCGTTTAACAAAACGTATTCCTATTTTTTATTGCCTACTCAAAAAGGAACTATCTCCATCAAACAAGCTTCGATTGAATACAACGGACAAGTTTATAAAACTACGCCAATAAGCATTAAAGTTACCGATGCGGTGCAGCAACCACGTGATCCAAACGACAATTCCGTTTCGATAAACGATGCGTTGCATTTAGTGGCCGAAGTCAGCAAAACCAGTCCTTATTTGAACGAACCTATTACGGTAGTTTATAAATTATATTTCAGTCATAACATCGGTATTTCAAATTGGCGGGAATTAGATAAACCCAAATACAATGATTTTTGGAGTCAAAACATCGACATCAAACAATTAGTTGCCGAAGAAGGAAACTATAATGGCGAACGTTTTCGTTTTGTAGTACTTCGCAAAACCGTTTTATATCCGCAAAAATCAGGGAAGTTAGAAATTGAACCACTTTCGTTAGATATTGATGTAGAATTGCCCACTAATCGACGAAATATTTTCGGTCAAGTAATGCTTACCAAAGACCACAAACGTGTTTCTGCCGGAAGCAAAATCATTAACGTGAAACCACTTCCCGAAAACGGAAAACCAATTGATTTTTCGGGTGCTGTTGGTAAATTTGATTTCAAAGTAACACCTTCCAAAACCACTTTAAAAAATGGTGAAAGTATGGATTTGGAAGTCAGTGTTTCCGGTTCAGGAAATTTAAAATTATTTAGTTTACCAAAACCTGTTGTTCCCACAGCTTTGGAAATGTATGATCCGGTTCACTCCGAAAATGTGAATACGCCTTTGAGCGGAATGAACGGAAAAATCTCCGATAAATACACAATTATTCCGCAATTCAAAGGAAATTACACGATTAAACCAATGCAATTTTCCTATTTCGATTTAGGAACGAATAGTTACAAAACCATCACTTCCGATGAAATTACGATTAATGTGGCAGACGGACCATCTTCGCCTAACGCAGGAATTGCTAATCAGGACAAAGCTTCTACAGAGAAAAAGACGGTTTCAGCACAAGATCAATTCAAATTTATTCATTTAAAAACTAAGTTATCCCAAATCAATAAAAAGGATTTTTTTGGTTCAACGACGTATTATGTTTTGTTGGGAATACCTTTTCTATTAATTCCGTTTATCATTTTATTTAAGAAGAAAAAAGAAGCTATAGACGGAGATGTGGTTGGTAATAAATTGAAAATGAACAACAGATTGGCTAAGAAATATTTATCCGAAGCCAAAAAGCAATTAGGAAATAAAGAGCCGTTTTATGTGGCATTAGAAAAATCGTTGCACAACTTTCTGAAAGCGAAATTAAAAATTGAAACCTCGGAAATGAGCAAAGATTTAATAAAAGAATTATTAGCCGATAAAAAAGCACAACCGGAAACGATAGAAAAATTTATTCAAATCACCGAAAATTGCGAATTAGCTCGATATGCTCAGTTTTCAAATGTAGCCATGCAGCAGGATTTTGACAAAGCGGCAGAAGTGATTTCGGAATTAGAAAAACAAATTAGTTAACCACAAGGAACACGAAGAAGGCACAAAGAACGCGAAATGTATCAAATGAGTGAAGATGAAATAGCAAAAGTGGTTTTTGAATCCGCATTAAAAGTTCACAAAGCTTTAGGTCCGGGATTGTTGGAAAGTGCTTATGAAGAGTGTCTGTTTTATGAACTAAAAAAATTTCCATTTAAAGTTGAAAAACAGAAGGCTCTACCATTAATTTATGAAGAAGTAAAAATGGAAGTCGGTTATAGAATCGACATTATTATTGAAGACAAATTTATTGTTGAAGTGAAATCGGTTGAAGCATTAAACGAAGTGCATTTAGCACAGATTTTAACCTATCTTAAATTAACTAATTGTAAATTAGGAATGTTAATAAATTTTAATGTAAAACAATTAAAAAATGGAGTTCGAAGAGTAATCAATGGCGTTCTATAGTGACCTTTGTGCCTTCTTTGTGAACTTCGTGGTAAAGAAAATGAAAAATATCATCTATATTTTACTCTTGCTTTCCCAAACATTTTGGGCACAGAGTGTTTTTGATAAAGGAAACGATCATTATCGAAAAGGAAATTATCAAGAAGCAATAACAGCCTACGAAAGCATTTTAAAAGACAAAAAAGAATCATGCGATTTATATTTTAATTTGGCCAACAGTTATTATAAGCTCAATAAAATTGCACCGGCTATTTATTATTATGAGAAAGCATTGTTGATTAGTCCGAATGATAAAGACATCCAAAACAACCTAAAATTCGCCAAAAACAGTACGATTGATGATATTAAAACAATCGAAAAAGTTGGTTTTGAGCGAATCATGCGAAATTTCACAGGATTGGTTCATTACAACACGTGGGGTTATATTTCCGTTGGTTTAGCAATTCTGTTTTTATTGTTTTTTATAGGCTATTACTTTTCGCAAACAACAGTGGCAAAACGAATTTTCTTTGTAGGAATGTTCATTATCCCGTTTTTTATTTTAGCAGCCTTTGGAGCAGCTGTTTTTGAAAAAAACCTTTATCAAACCGAACGTCCGGCTATTGTTTTTGAACAAATAATTTCCGTGAAAAACGAACCGAGAGAAAATGCCGCCGAAGCATTTATTCTTCACGAAGGAACAAAAGTTTTTGTTTTAGAAACGGTTGATAACTGGAAAAAAATTCAACTCACAGATGAAACCGAAGGATGGATTTTAAGCGAAGCAATCAAGGAGTTGAAGTAGTTTCTTCATATACTTTTTTTACATCGTCAATCCACTTCGTAACCATTGGAAGCATAAAAGCGGTGGTATCCAAAATTGGTCTGTAAAAAATTGACTTTTCCTGTTTTTCTTTAGAAATCAATTGATTATCTACATTTATTTTTTGAACTAAATTCAGCACAATTCCAATTAATAAAGCGGTTTTTAAAACACTAAAAATTCCACCGGCTAATTTGTTTGCCCAACCTAAAAAAGCAAAATCAGCAATTTTTGTGAAAATCTTTGCTAAGAAATGAACGCCAATTACCACCAAAATTAAAGTCAAAACAAAAGCTGTAATTTGAATCGTTTGCGGATTCCAACTCACAAAACCTTCTAAAAAACCTTTCACCAAATACGAAAATTTAATCGCAATAAAAACGCCTAAAATAAACGAAATGATGGAAGCAATTTCTACAAACAAACCGTTTTTGATGCCTTGATACAATCCAATAATTAATAAAATTCCGATAACAATATCCATTTTCAAAAAATAAAGTTCACTAAAATAGTAATTTCTGTTTAATAAGAAGCAACTTCTTATCTTTGCCAAAAATAAATGTGGATGATTGATGAAATAACTCTTCCATCTTCCCACTTCCATCTTCCATCATGTCAAGAGATATTCAATTAAAAGAACGTTGGGAAAACGTTGTCAATATACTATCCAATCAATTTGCCGAGGGCGATGTACTCGACCTCGATGCCATTATCTATTTAATCGGCGTTCAGGAATTAGGTAAAGTGAAAAGAACCTTCAAAAAAGACGAAAAAATCGAACTCATGCACATTGCCATTTGCCGTTTATTAGAACCGTATGGCTATTATGAATTTGAGTTTTTTGATAACGACGGTTGGCCACATTACAAAGTAAAAGAAGAACTTCCGCCACTCAAAGCAGGCGAACAGTCGGTTTTGATGAAAGAAGCGATTGTGAATTATTTTTTGGAAAGAGAGTTGATTAAATAGTTTTCAGTATTTAATAAAAACACCCAACTTCCAACACCCAACTCCCAACTTTTTCCTAAATTTGCACCTTTACAGCACGAACGATGATAGACAAGATAAAAGAATACATTGGCGAAGCACAAGCTTTTCATACGGATAATAAAGAAACACTTGAACAATTCCGAATTAAATTTTTAGGAAGCAAAGGTTTGTTGAAAGACTTGTTTGCCGAATTTAAAAATGTTCCTAACGAACAGAAAAAAGAATTTGGTCAAGTAATCAATACGTTGAAAAACACCGCTGAAGAAAAAGTAAAATCCATTCAGGAAATGCTGGAAAGCAAAGAAGAATCGGTTGGACTTTTTGGCGATTTAACTCGTCCGGGTGAGCCATTTCCAATTGGTTCTCGTCATCCTATTTCGTTGGTAAAAAATCAAATTATTGACATTTTTTCAAACATCGGATTCAATGTTTCCGAAGGACCGGAAATTGAAGATGATTGGCATAATTTTACCGCATTAAACCTTCCGGAATATCATCCGGCAAGAGATATGCAGGATACGTTTTTTATTCAAACCAATCCTGATGTGTTGTTGCGAACGCACACGTCTTCGGTTCAGGTGCGATACATGGAAAACAACAAACCGCCAATTAGAACGATTTCTCCGGGACGTGTTTTCCGTAATGAAGCCGTTTCCTCGCGTTCACACTGTATTTTCCATCAAGTAGAAGGCTTGTATATTGACAAAGATGTTTCGTTTGCCGACTTAAAGCAAACACTTTTATATTTCACCAAAGAAATGTTCGGAAAGTCAAAAATTCGCCTCCGACCATCTTATTTCCCTTTTACCGAACCAAGTGCTGAGGTGGATATTTATTGGGGTTTAAAAACCGAAACCGATTACCGCATCACCAAAGGTACAGGATGGTTGGAAATCATGGGTTGCGGAATGGTTGACCCGAATGTGTTGAAAAACTGCGGCATCAATCCGGATGAATACAACGGTTTTGCTTTTGGTATGGGAATCGAACGTATTGCCATGCTTTTGTACCAAATTGGCGATATTCGTATGTTTTATGAGAACGATGTTCGCTTTTTAGAGCAATTTAAAACAAGTATTTAAAATTAACCACTAAGACACCAAGAGTTCACAAAGGACACAACAATTGAATCGTGAACTTTGTGCCATATTAGTGTCTTCGTGGTAAAAAAATAAAAAATGAAATCCGACATTATCATCCCCAAAGTAGAAAACGTCTTTCTAGCCGCCATCCAAGAATGGAACGACGACTTTATGGATAATGTTTGGAATGTGTATCTCATTAACGACAGCGACTTCAAATTAGATAGCGTAATGGTTGTTTCCAAAGCGTTTGGCACTGTGGATGGTGAAATGAAAAAAACGTCGTTATTACGTCATGCTTTCATTGAAATTGAATCGGTTTCTGCCGTAAAAATTGAAATGATAGAATCAAAAGTATTAGCTCTCAATAACGAATTCATGGTCACTTTTTTTATCGGAAACACTTTATATGATAAAAAATTCACCTTTAGAACCAATACCATCAACGAACGAGCGATGGAAGAAGTACCTGTTTTGTTTAAGAATGGGGTAGTGGTGAAGTAAATGAATATAGAACAAAGAGAAAGAAAATAGACTACAACTATAAGTATCTTGTCTATTTTCTTTATTCTATAATCTATTTTCTTAAAATTAATCCAACTTATCCGTCAATTTTTTAAACACGCTTTTCGGGTCTTTACTTTCGTATAAAATTTGATATACCGCATCAATAATTGGGGTTTTGGCTTGGTAATCTTGGTTGAGTTTGTAGGCACTTTTCACGGCATAATATCCTTCGGCAACCATACTCATTTCCATCATGGCACTTTTCACAGTGTAGCCTTTTCCGATCATGTTTCCGAACATTCTGTTTCGTGAAAAAACGGAATAGCCTGTTACCAGTAAATCGCCCAAATAGGCAGAATCATTGATATTTCGTTTCATTTTGTGCACTTTTCGGATGAATTTCTTCATTTCACGAATCGCATTACTCATCAGCAACGCTTGAAAATTATCGCCGTAACCTAAACCATGAGCCATTCCGGCAGCAATGGCATAAATGTTTTTCAACATGGCGGCATATTCAGTTCCGATGATGTCGTCGGAAATTTTGGTTTTGATGTAATTGCTGTTTAGATTTTTAGCAACAATTTTGGCTTTTGACGCATCTGCACAAGCAATCGTTAAATACGAAAGACGTTCCAAAGCCACTTCTTCCGCGTGACACGGACCGGTGATTACACCAATGTTTTCATATGGAATGTCGTATTCTCTGTGAAAATGTTCGCCAACAATCAAAAAAGTTTCAGGAACAATTCCTTTGATGGCAGAAAAAATCACTTTATCGTTTAAGGATTCTGTTAATTTTTCCAATTCGGTATTTAAAAAAGCAGATGGAATAGCAAAAATTAAAATATCAGCATAACTAACCGCTTCATTAATATCGGTCGTTAGTTTAAGTTTTTTGGTATCAAATTCAACCGAACTTAGGTAATTTGGGTTGTGTTTTTCAGTTTTTATATGGTCAATTGCGTTCTGATTTCGCATGTACCAACAAATTTCAGCTTGGTTAACGCACAACATTTTTGCTATTGCAGTTGCCCAGCTTCCGCCACCAATCACTGCAAATTTGGGAGAATTGTTCATTTTATAAGTTTAGTTTGCAATCGTAAATTTAACCTAAATTTTTAAATTCATAGTTCAAAACGTCAATCAATTTGTTGGATGAGACTGTTTTTCCAATAGAAGGTTGATTTTCATTAAATTGTGGCGGAACCAAATTCATTTCCAATGCTTTTTCTGTATAATATTTTTTCCGGCTGGGATGAAATGGAGCGACAGCATTAAAAACGGTATTCCAAACTTCTTTCTCAATGATTTTTTGGATGATTTCGATGCAATCAAATTGATGAATTAAGTTGATGGGTGCATCCGGATTTTCGATATTATTTCTTCCGGATAAAAATTTAATGGGATGACGGTCTTCGCCAATTAATCCGCCAAAACGTAAAATCGTAGTTTGAAAATTTGAATTTTTTAGAAGTAAATTTTCTGAAATGAGTAATTGTTTTCCGCTTTCCGTTTCCGGTTCTGGATGAGTTTCTTCAGTGACAACTTGATTTTCATCTGCATAAACGGAAGTAGAACTCACAAAAATCACTTTTTTAACCGATGATTTTTCGATAAATGGAATGAAATTTTCCATCTTAGCCACAAAATTTTCTTCGGAATTTCCTCTTAAACCGGGTGGAATATTAATAATCAGAATTTCTGAATTTTCTAAAAAATCGGCAATTTCACGCTGAGTATCATTCGCTTTAAGCGAAATTAAAAATGGTGAAATTCCTTCGCTTTGAAGTAATTCCAACTTTGATTCCGTTGTTGTTGAACCTTTGATCGAATAGCCATTTTGAAGCAAATGTTTTGCCAAAGGAAATCCCAACCAACCGCAACCTAAAATGCTAATTTGTTTCAAGACTATCTTTTTGAATGATTAATGTATCGATGGCAGTTTCAACTTTTTCAATAATTTCAACCTTTTTTGGTGCTGATTTCTGAAGTTTTTTCTTCACAATAATCGCATCCGTTAACACAAATGGCATCGGAATAAACGAATCCGGACGTTTTGGAATACTGAATTGTGGATTTTCCAACAAATCAAACGAAGAAATCATCACATCCATATCCAGTTTATCGTCTTTGTGAATTTGAAAACTCAGCGTTAATGGTTTGTTGTTAATCGGATAATAATTCAGCACATTGGATTTTTTTCGCTTATAAAAACTTCCTTCTTGGTTGATGTTTTTAATTCCGTTTGCTTTTAAATGATGGATTTTTAATTTTTCAGAAGCAAAAACATCAATTCTATTGGCGTTTTTATTGGCTTCAATTTTAACTGTAATCGCTCGTTGATTGCCTACAATTGTATCTCTTAAAAAGGTAAATGTCGGTTTAGCAATGTTTTTTCTAGGAGCTTCAGCCGAATAACTGTAGCCGGAATTGTATTTGCTACTTAATCCAAATTTGTTTAGACTTTTGTCTAAAGTTAGATTTTCGCCTAAATAATTCTTAGTCCAATTGTCTAACACTTTGTCATACGTTGCCCAATTTGCTTTGTCATTATCAGCATCATAAACATAGACGAGGCTGTTAGGTTTGCCTTTTCCTTTTTCAAAATCGCTTTGAAAATGAGCTTTGATAAAAAATCCGATGGAAATGATAAACAAGAATGTTCCCCAATTGGATTTTTTAGAATAATCACCAAAAACGGGTAGCAAAAGTGTAAATGTAAGTGCGACCAAAACAGTACTTCCGGCAAGCATTTTCAATCCTAAACCAATAGGAAATAATTGAATAAACGGAACTAAAATCAATAAAGCAGGAATGCTCAAAGCTAAATTTACAAACGGATTTGATTTTTCTTTAAATACAAAAAAAGCAAGAATGAAAACTGCAAAATAAGCTGGAATTATAAAAAATGCAGCACCTTTTAAATAAATACAAATTAAAAAATTGATGATAAACCATAAAAATAATGGAGCTACAAAATGACTTGGCATTAATTTACTTTTAGTGAATTTGGCGTAAATCCAAAAACAAATAGCCATAGACAACAACACAAAGGCAGCAATGTAACTATGACCGTTATAGGTGAATCCGTGCAGCATATCTTGGTATTGCGGATAGAGTGATTGAATCATTTCCCAACCAAAAAAAGTAACCAATCCACCAAGTATAATTGACAAAAATAATGGTGCAAATCCGCGTATAACTTCTTTAAAATCTAGTAAATGTTTGCCAAATCCAATAGTTACAACACTAAGAAAAAGCACAAAAGCAATAATTAAAAGCGGAAAATTCCATGAAAAAGGATAATTAAAAAAACCAACTGCTGAACTAAAATAGACGTGATCTTCGTCTGTTTTTAAATTGCTCAAATCGGTATTTGAATAATGAGTAAGCAACGGCATCAAATAAGTAGCTTGATGTTCCAAACACTCAGGCGTGAAATTTTCATAATTATCTTGAACCGTGTGGTAATCAAAATGATCATCAATAAAGGCGAAATTGTAGCCCGGAATATCCGCTTTTTCACGAAAAGCAGTTAAATCGGTGTCGTTGGGAAGCATTTTATAAATACTGTACATCAACGAATTGGAAACAGGAAATTTCGGATTCGCTTCAGCAAAACCTTTGATTAAATTGGCATTTCCGTAGTTTGTTTCGGCTAACATCATCGACGGACCGGCAGTTCCACGAGCTTCAAAATTAATCACTAAACCGACTTCTTTTGCCCAAGGATGTTCGGATGCAAATGCATAAGCTCCGTTTAAACCTAATTCTTCTGCATCAGAAAAAACAATAATAATGTCGTTTTTGTGAGTTGATTTGTTGTGAAGAAAAGTTCGAATTCCTTCTAAAATTACGGCTAAACCATTCCCATCATCGCTGGCTCCAAGTGATTTGGTATGTGGAGCACTGTCAAAATGTGTGAGAAGCAACAACGCTTTTGATGAATCTGAACCTTTGATTCGGGTTATAATATTTTTTGTTTCAACTAAATTATTCCATTTACTTAAAATCGTACTTTGCTGAATTTGCGTTTCTAAACCTAATTTTTGTAATTCTTTTTCCAAATAATTCATCACTTTTGGATGATTTGGTGAACCAACAAAATGTGGTTCTTTGGAAATTTCTTGAATATGTTTTAACGCTCGTTCGGTTGAAAATTCACTTGCCGGAACGTTTCCTTTTGAGTAATCGGAAGGCATCATCCGATGGAAAATAAACCAAATAATTCCCATCAACAAAACGGAAATGAGTAACGAAGTGTAATTTTTTTTCATGATAAGAAGTTGTTGTGGTTAGTGGTCTCTTTTGACTAACATGAAATAGTCGTTTTCCAAAGCAAGATAGCCCTGATCATACAAAAAATGATAGGTGTTTCCGGTTTTGGTATGCAAAATGGAAGTGAAAAAATCAAAATCAAAACCCTTGCTAAGTAGTTTTGATTTAGTGGTTTTGCTTTTTCCTTCGGTATTTAATTCGCTTAAAATTCTATAATTTTTTCGCAACTTGTTATTGATATTTCGCATCAAATTGTTGCTGTCTTTGTTCATTTTGTTGTTGTAGGCATTTCTACAACCGTCGCTGCAAAACTTTTTATCTTCGCGGCCAATGATTTTTTCGTTACATTCTAAACAGTTTTTCATAACTATTTACTTTAATTTCTTAATGTTGTATAAATCATGTCTTCTGTCTTTTAAAATCCGAACAGTTCCAAATTCGTGCAATTGTTTTAGTAAATCTAAATCAACATCAACAATTAATGTCATTTCGGTGTTTGGCGTGGCTTCGGCTTTGATTCCATTACTCGGAAAAGCAAAATCAGAAGGAGTAAAAACCGCCGATTGAGCATACTGAATATCCATGTTATTCACTTTTGGTAAGTTTCCAACACAACCGGCAATTGCTACATAACATTCGTTTTCAATGGCTCTCGATTGAGCACAATGTTTTACACGCGTATAACCATTTTGAGTATCTGTTAAAAACGGAACGAAAAGTATATTCATTCCTTCATCGGCCATTAAACGGGATAATTCCGGAAATTCAACATCATAACAAATCATAATACCAATTTTTCCGCAATCAGTGTCGAAGGTTTTAATTTGCGATCCACCTTTCATTCCCCAATGCAACGATTCGTTGGGTGTGATGTGAATTTTGGTGTACATTTCGCTGCTTCCATCACGTTTGCACAGAAATCCAACGTTGTATAAAACTCCATTTTCCAGATAAGGCATACTTCCCGTAATGATGTTGATGTTATAAGAAATAGCATATTCTTGAAATCTTTTTCGAATGGGTTCCGAATGTTTTGCTAACTCACGAATGGCATCAGCTTCCGAAAGATGGTTATAATCGGCCATCAACGGAGCGGTGAAAAGTTCGGGAAATAACGCAAAATCACTTCCGTAACCTGAAACAACATCGATAAAAAATTCGGCTTGTTCAAAAAGTTGTTCTAAATTATTCAGCGGACGCATTTGCCACTGAATCAATCCTAAACGAATAACACTTTTTTTAGTATTGATTAAGTTTGGATTTTCATCATAGTAAATATTGTTCCATTCCATCAAAACCGCATATTCGTTGGAACTTGTGTCGCCAACCAAGTAATTTTTCATGATTTTTTTTACGTGAAAATCATTGCTGATTTGAAAAGATAAAACCGGATCATATAATTCTTTTAATTTTACTTTTTCGATATATTGTTTTGGAGTGAGTTCTTTTAAATAATCAATATAATTCGGAATCCTTCCGGCGAAAATGATTGATTTAAGGTTTAATTGCTCGCATAGTTCTTTTCGAGCATCATACAAACATCTTCCTAAACGTAGACCTCTGTATTTTGGATGAATGAAAACATCAATTCCATATAAAACTTCTCCTTCTGGATTGTGAGTATCAAAACTATAATTCCCTGTAATTTGTGCGTAAGTGTGATTAGCAATCACTTTACTGTAATCAATAATTAATGAAAGTGCAGAACCAACTACTTTTCCATCTACCAAAACAACCAATTGTCCTTTTGGAAAAATGGAGAGTAATTTTTCGATATGATGTTCTTTCCAATACGAATTTTCGAGTTCGCTGTAGGCTTCCATCATCGAATTTTTCAATTCTTTGTAGTCTTCAATTTGTAAATTTCGTAATTCAATTTTCTTAATTGCTTCGTGCATATAATTTTGTTTTTCTGCAAGATACAAAAAATATTTTCCGTTTACAAACGCTTACAAATATTTACAACCGAAAGTAATTGTTTTTGTACCGAATAAATTTTGCAAACCGTTAAATCTTTGCATCGTCGAAAACAAACAACGACAAAAATTAATTTATAAACCATTTAAAATTTTACACGCCATGAATGCAATGAAAAACAAAGTACAATTAATCGGACATGTTGGAAACGAACCAATCATTAGAGATTTAGACGGAGGAAAAAAAGTAGCAAACTTATCGCTAGCCACTAAAGATGTTTTTGTAAACAAAAGCGGAGATGAAAAAGAACAAACCCAATGGCACAATGTTGTTGCTTGGGGAAAAACAGCTGAAATTATTGAAAAATTCGTTGATAAAGGAAAACAAATTGGCATCATCGGGAAACTAACTTCCAGGAGTTATGACGATAAAGAAGGAAATAAACGTTATGTAACGGAAGTGGTTGTGAATGAACTGCTTTTGATGAACTAAGAAGTAATCTCAATAGCAAAAATCAATTTCAATAGCAAAAATCAATACTAATTAATTATTAAATTTTATACGCCATGAACACAATGAAAAACAGAGTACAATTAATCGGTCACGTTGGAAATGACCCGGAAGTAAAAACCTTCGAAGGTGGAAAAGTAGCCAACTTAACTATCGCTACTAATGATTCCTACACCAACAAAAAAGGAGAAAAAGTAGAACAAACTGAATGGCATCGTTTGGTTGCTTGGGATAAAAATGCCGAAATCATCGAAAAATTTGTAACTAAAGGAAAAGAAATTGCCATTGAAGGTAAACTAACCTCCAGAAGTTATGATGATAAGGATGGAAACAAACGCTACATCACGGAAGTTGTCATAAATGATATAATGTTGTTAGGTAAATAAATCCATTAAACTAGAAATTATGAAAGTAAAACATTTCAGAGTTCGAGTAAGTGGGGAGCATTTACAGAACGATCAAGACGCCATCAATCAGTTTTTAACCGATGTAAACGTTGAAAAAACGGCAACCAATTTTATAACCGGAATGATAGATTATTGGTCGGTTTTAGTTTTTTATTCACCAAAAACCGAAAAAACAAAAGAAACTACAGAAACTGAAAAAGTAGCCATTTTGAATTATGATGAATTAACGCAAGAAGAGAAAAACACGTTGAATTCACTCAAACATTGGCGAAGCGAGAAATCATCAAAATTAGGTTTGCCACAATATATGATTTGCCATAATTCTGAATTGATGACAATTGCAAAACTAAAACCGGATTCGGTTGATGAACTGAAAAAGATTAAAGGTTTTGGAGAAAATAAAATTTCAAGATACGGAAACGATATCATTTCGTTATTACACGCCAGTTAAATTTTATTAAGATTAGAAAAAAGCGACAACTAAAAAAATTGTCGCTTTTTTTATGAAAATAGGAATTTGAACACAGATAAATTACAAAGTTTTCAACACGAAAACGTTTTCGATGAGGTGTTGTATAGGTACGGTGTTAAATTATTGAAGTATTTATTTAACTTTATTGTAAATTAACATAAACCATATGAGCCAGTTAAAAATTATTTTCGTTTTAGTATTGATGTGTTTGTTTTCAATTAGTTCGTTTGGACAAGTTGGAATTAACACAACTACGCCTTTAAGTACTTTAGATATTAATGGGAATTTGTCATTAAAAACTGTTATTTTGGTAGGAAGTGCTACACCAACTTTAATTGATGACGGAGTATATATTTCTTTACAACCATTGCTAACCGATCAAGAATTTAGATTGCCTAATGCTGTAAATTTTCCAGGAAGAGTTTATATTTTAAGAAACATACAAAATAGTGTTACAGCTCGTTTAACCTCTGCAGGAGGTTTGTTGTTTCCAAAAACATCAACTACAGGAAGTACAGATGTTTATATGTACGAAGGAAATAATAGAAGTTTAATCGTCATTAGCGACGGAATTAACTGGACGTATTTTAATTAAAAAAATCTTTTGCCACTCGAAAAGTATTAGCATGAGCTTCAACAATCGTTTTGATTTCCGGTGAATAACCGCCACCCATACTCACTTGAACGGGAATTTGATGTTTTAAACACTGTTCAAAAACCATTTCATCTCTTTTTTTGCACCCTTCTATCGTACAAGATAATTTACCTAGTTTGTCAGTTGCTAAAATATCAACACCGGAAAGATAAAAGATAAAATCCGGTTTTTCTTTTTGTATTAATTCTGGTAAAGTTTCGGATAAAATTTTTAAGTACGTTTCATCATTGGTACAATCAGGCAAAGAAATATCTAAATCAGAAACTTCTTTTTTAAAAGGATAATTCGATTTTCCATGCATGGAAAAAGTAAAAACGGAAGGATTTTCTTTAAAAATTTCTGCCGTTCCGTTTCCTTGATGCACATCCAAATCGACTATTAAAATTTTTTTTGCCAGGTTTTGATTCAAAAGAAATTGAGCCGCAATAGCTTGATCATTTAACAAACAAAAGGCTTCGCCTCTGTCAGAATAAGCATGATGCGTTCCGCCTGCAATGTTGAACGCAATTCCGGTATCAAAGGCTTTTTGTGTTCCAATAATGGTTCCGTTTGCAATACGAAGTTCTCGTTCAACCAACTCAGCCGATAATGGAAACCCAATTTTTCGAGCCGCTCTTGGATCTAAAGTTAATTCTAGCAATTCACCCACATAAGAACGTTTGTGAACATTTAAAACGGTTTCTAAATTAGCCACATCCGGTTCAAAAAAATCATCTTTTTCTGCCGTTCCTTCGTGAAGTAATTGTTGAGGTAATAATTCATATTTGATCATCGGAAATCGATGACCTTCCGGCAACGGATGTTTATAAATGGGATGAAAAGCAATCGGGAGTTTCATATTACAAAAGTGTAAGCACTTCTTGTAGCGATGAAAAGGCTTTAAAATTCGGATGATTGATTTCAAAATCAATTTTCTCGTATTCCCACGTAGTATGATACGGAATATGAACTGCGTGACCGCCAATATTTAAAACAGGTAACACATCTGATTTTAGAGAATTGCCAATCATTAACAAATCTTCGGCTTTACAATCCAAACGTCCTAACATTTTTTGATAATCGATTTCGGTTTTGTCGCTCATCACCTCTATGTGATGAAAATATTGACCAATTCCTGACTCATGCAACTTGCGATGTTGGTCTTTTAAATCACCTTTAGTGGCTACAATTAGTTTGTATTTGCCATGCAATTGTTGCAAAACACTTTCTACTTCCGGTAACAATTCAACCGGTTTTTGCAACAAATCTTTACCAATATGAATGACTTTTTCAATGTTTTGACCTGAAATAGAACGATTTGTTAATTCTAAAGCCGCTTCAATCATGGACAACGTAAAGGCTTTTATTCCAAAACCATATAACGGTAAATTCTTCACCTGATGGCTTAAAATCAAACCCAATATTTCTTGTTTGGAAGCAAAGTCCTGAAACAATTCGCAAAACCGTTCTTGAGCCTCGTCAAAGTAAGGTTCGTTGTGCCATAAAGTGTCGTCGGCGTCAAGGGCTATTAATTTTATAATCATTTTTTTACAACTTTTTTAATAGCTTTTTTACCATCAATATTAAAGTGCAAAAAATATACACCACTTTCTAAATCAGATATATAAATTTGTGATTTAATATTTTCAAAAGATTTAACAAATCTACCCGAAACATCATAAACTGAAACAGAATGAATTTCATCAACACCTGATGATAAGTGAAGAATATCACTTGTTGGGTTTGGAAATAGATTAATTTCATTATTTAAACTGAAATTATTTGTAGATAAGTTCTGCAAATAAGTTAGAGCATTGAAAGCATTTACTCTACCCGCCCCATAGTATTGATCCCATCCTGAAATATCTTCTGTAGGATTACCAACTTGATCTTGAGCAGTATTTCTCAGGATTGTTCTAATTTCTGTAACAGTTAAGTTTGGATTCATAGATAACATCAAACTTACAACTCCGGAAACCAATGGAGTTGCCTGAGAAGTACCACCCCAGTAAGAACCATAATTAGTGTTGGAAGTGTGAGATAATCCATAAATGAAATTTCCCGGTGCTACAACATCAATATGATTGCCATAATTACTTCCGCTAGCTGTATTCCAAAAGAAAGGAACACTTCTAAAATCATTTGGATCTGTAGATCCTACAGCGATTGAATTTGTAAAAGCAGCAGGATAATAACTAATACTGTTGTTAAAGTTCATCATACAAGCTATCACAGGTATATTTTGGTCATAAGCAAAGTTTACAGCGTTTTCATAAGCCAAAGAAAAACCACTACCCCCAATGGATATACTAATCACATCTACACCTCGATTAACCGCATAGTAAATAGATGAAATTATGTTAGAATTGAAACCGGAATTATTTTGATTAAGCACTTTTAATGGTAATAATTTACAATTCCAATCTATTCCGGCATATCCTATGCCATTATTAGCATTAGCAACTGCAATTCCGGTTACATTGGTTCCGTGACCATGATCATCTGTGGGGTCATTATCGTTATTTACAAAGTCCCAACCAGAAAAATCATCAATATATCCATTACTATCATCGTCTAATCCATTTGATTGCTCTTCCGTGTTAAACCAAAACCTACCACTAAATTCTGGATGATCCATTTTAATTCCGGAGTCAAGTACAGCCATCACAATGGATGAGCTTCCCGTTGTGATGTCCCAAGCTTCAACCATATCCACATCAGCATCCAAAACAGAAAGGCTTAATGAAAATGTACCGTTGTTATTTAACCCCCATTGCCTAAAAAAGAATTGATCATTTGGTGTTGTGGATAATGGAGTAAAACTTTCTGATAAATCTAAATTCTCATTTTGTTTCATACCAGATCCATGGGAAATGTAATCAGGTTCAACATAATCAAATAGGTTAGTTTCTTTAAGTGTTTTTATTAATGATATGATGTTAACATCTGATTCGAAAACAACCACTAATGGATTTCCATTTAAAGTTTTGGAACTAGAAACATTTAATTTTTTAACTTCTAAAACTGTATTTTCATCAAATAAGAAGTTCAATTCTTCTAGTTCATTTAAATGATTGACCGTTTTATGAATGTCTTTTTTTAAACCTAAAATAATTCTGCTTCGAGAAAATAACAATTCCTGTGCATAAATATCTATTGACAATAATACGAGAAAAGCAACTAAAATCTTTTTCATGTCTTTGCTGTTAAAAAATTAATATTATCTAGAGACAAATTTAACTTATTCCCGCTCCATTATCCACCCCATCCGCATCCGGATTTACAAAAACCAATTTCCCTTCCGCATTATTGGTCATTAAAATCATCCCTTGGCTTTCAACACCTCGCAATGCTCTTGGGGCTAAATTCACTAAAACCGTTACTCGTTTTCCAATGACTTCTTCCGGCGAAAAATGTTCTGCAATTCCAGAAACAATCGTTCGCACATCCATTCCGGTATCCACTTTTAGCACCAACAATTTATTGGCTTTTGGCATTTTTTCGGCTTCCAAAATCGTGCCGACACGCAAATCCAATTTTGTAAAATCTTCAAACGTGGCAGTTTCTTTTTGGGGTTCAACGGTTCGGTTTTCCATCTTATTTGCGGTTTTAGTAGCTTCTAATTTGTCTATTTGTTTTTGGATTTCGGCATCATCAATTTGGGCAAATAATATTTCTGCCTGACCAATTTGATGACCGGGTTTTACTAATTCGGATGATTTGGAAACGGTTTCCCATCCTTTATGAGATTCCTCCTTCGTCGGAATGACAAGAATGCGTGAAAGTTTCTCAGAAGTAAACGGCAAAAAAGGTTCCGATAAAACCCCCAACGCCGTCGCAATTTGCAACGCCACATACATTTGCGTTTTTACTCGTTCCGGATCGGTTTTAACCATTTTCCATGGTTCTTCGTCGGCTAAATATTTATTTCCTAATCGAGCCACATTCATCAATTCGCCTTGAGCTTCTCTAAATCGGTATCTTTCAATTGAACTTGCAATCACAGCCGGATACGCTTTCAATTCTGCTAAAGTCTGCTCATCAACCTCCGAAAATTCATTTGGCTGAGGTACAATCCCATCATAATATTTATTCGTCAAAACCACCACACGATTTATGAAATTACCATAAACCGCAGCCAATTCATTATTATTTCTCGCTTGAAAATCCTTCCAAGTAAAATCATTGTCTTTCGTTTCAGGAGCATTCGCCGTCAAAGCATAACGCAAAACATCTTGTTTATCCGGAAAATCAACTAAATATTCGTGCAACCAAACCGCCCAATTTTTGGAAGTTGACAATTTATTTCCTTCCAAATTCAAAAATTCATTCGCCGGAACATTATCAGGCAAAATAAAACTTCCTTCGGCTTTCAACATCGCAGGAAAAATGATACAATGAAAAACAATGTTATCTTTTCCAATAAAATGAACCAATTTTGTGTCAGCATCTTTCCAATAAGGCTCCCAATCTTTTCCTTCTCTGTCGGCCCATTCTTTGGTGGAAGAAATATATCCAATCGGAGCATCAAACCAAACATACAATTTCTTGCCTTCGGCACCTTCTACAGGGACATCAATTCCCCAATCCAAATCACGAGTTACAGCTCTGGGTTTCAAACCATCATCTAACCACGATTTCACCTGACCTAAAACGTTGGTTTTCCAATCGTTTTTATGTCCAACTAAGATCCATTCTTTCAAAAAATCATCATATCTGTCCAATGGCAAAAACCAATGTTTCGTCGATTTTAAAATCGGAGTTTCGCCCGTAATTGTCGATTTCGGATTAATCAAATCGGTTGCATTCAACGTAGAACCACATTTTTCACATTGATCGCCGTACGCTTCTTCGTTTCCGCATTTCGGACAAGTTCCCACTACAAAACGATCGGCCAAAAACTGATCAGCTTTCGCATCATACAATTGCTCATTCGTTTCTTCAATAAAATCGCCGTTCTCATACAATTTTTTAAAAAAAGCAGACGCCGTTTCGTGGTGAATTTTAGACGAAGTACGTGAATAATTATCAAATGAAATTCCGAAATCTTCAAAAGATTTCCGGATAATTCCATCGTATTTATCAATCACCTCCTGCGGCGTAATGCCTTCTTTTTTGGCTTTCATCGAAATCGCCACGCCGTGTTCATCGCTACCGCAAATAAACGCTACATCTTTCCCCTGCAAACGCAAGTAACGAGCATAAATGTCAGACGGAACATAAACACCCGCCAAATGACCAATATGAATCGGTCCGTTCGTATAAGGCAACGCCGCCGTAATCGTATATCTTTTTGGATTTTCTATCATAAAATTTTGTTTCTCGCCAAGTCGCAAAGCCGCAAAAAGGCAATCGTTAAAGTTTTCTGATGCAAAAATAAGTTTTTTATCGCAGAGACAACAGGCAATGACTTCAGAGATTGTAATTTATTTTTTTCAAGAAGCTATTCCGGCTATCCGTTCCAAGCTTTTTTGTCTTGTTGTTTTTTTCTAAGGCAAAAAAAGAGCTCCCAAGGTCGCTTTTTTTCGCCAAGAAAAAATGCAACAATCCTGCAAAAGGCTTTCCACTACTATCCGGGCTAAAAATTCGTGCAACAAATCATTTCAAAACAATTCAACTTGTTAAAACAAAGTATAATTTGTTTATTTGTTAAAAGAAAACCAGTGAACCATGAAAAAAGCCATAACCATTTTATTCCTTTCACTCTTTTTCAACACAAATGCACAATTCGATAAAAAAATGATAACACCACCGTATTTACAAAAAGGCGACACGGTTGCCATCGTAGCCACAGCCAGAAAACACTTGAATGACGATTTAAAATTAGCCAAAGAATTCCTTGAAAATTGGGGTTTAAAAATTGTAATTGGTTCGTCCATTGGGTTAGACAATGATCAACTAGCCGGAACAGATGAAGACCGTGCTTTCGATTTTCAAACACAAATGGACAATCCAGCTATAAAAGCAATTTGGTGTGTTCGTGGCGGTTATGGAACGGTTCGAATGGTCGATTTACTCGATTTTTCTAAGTTTAAACAAAATCCAAAATGGGTCATTGGGTTTAGCGATGTAACGGTTTTGCATAGTCATTTGAATATGTTGGGTTTTCAATCCATTCACGGAATGATGCCTGTTAATATTCCGAGAGCAACACCCGAAGCCAAAGAAAGTTTACGAAAAGCCTTATTTGGCGAAGAACTTTCTTATACAATTCCGCATGATTCAATGAATAAAGTAGGCAAAGCCAAAGGCGAATTGGTGGGAGGAAATCTTTCGATTTTATACAGTTTATTTGGGTCAAATTCAGCGATTGATTGCTCAGATAAAATTCTTTTTCTGGAAGATTTAGATGAATATTTGTATCATATCGACCGAATGATGATGAACCTAAAACGCAACGGTTGCCTTGAAAGTTTAAAAGGAATCGTTATCGGAAGTATGACAAAAATGAACGACAACGATATTCCGTGGGGAAAAAACGCATTGGAAATTATTCAAGATGTGACTAAAAAATACAACATTCCGGTTGTTTATAATTTTCCTGCCGGACATATACCGGACAATCGTGCGTTGGTTTTTGGAAGGCAAGTAACGTTGGAAGTTAGTGAGAAAGGAACGATTTTGAAGTTTGAATAAAACTTTCAATTAAATATATTTAATGCTAAATACACTTCCAATTGTGTCATTTCGACCAACAGGAGAAATCACATAAACTTAGGCCGCTGTTATTTTATCTACTTTATGCGATTTCTCCTATCGTCGAAATGACACAGAAAATAAAGCATCATCATGGCACAACACAACGAACTCGGTAAAAAAGGAGAAGAAATAGCTGTTGATTATCTTCAAAAAAAGGGTTATGAAATTCTCGAAACCAATTGGTTTTTTCAAAAAGCAGAAATCGATATTATTGCTCAAAAGGAAACAATTCTTGCGATTGTAGAAGTAAAAACAAGAACTTCAGGCGATTTTGGTTTACCACAAGATTTTGTGAAAGGAAAAAAAATTCAAAATTTAGTGAAAGCGGTTGACCAATATATGAATGTAAACGATCTCGATTTAGAAGTTCGTTTTGATATCATCGGAATTATTATCAATAACCAAGAAACAGTTGTCGAACACCTTGAAGATGCTTTTTATTATTTTTAATGTTATATTTGTAACAAATTGTTTTTTATTTATATATTTGCCGTGTTTTTAAAACATTTTTAAATGAAAACAATTTCTTCAGTTGTAGAACATTACATCAAGACCAAACCATTTTTGTTGAGTGCTTTGTCTCAAGGTATCATCAATTTAACTTCGTTATCCCGAAACATGATGCCCGAATTGGAGCAGGAATTGGGTAAAGATGTTAAGCAAGGAGCTGTTGTTATGGCTTTAAAAAGACTTTCTGAAGAATTGGATTTCAGAGTGAATCACAAAATCTTAAAAGTCTTAAAAAACATTGGCGAAATCACAGTTCGTTCTTCGTTAATCGATTATACGTTTGCTGTTTCCGAAACTATTTTAGATAAACAAGCTGCTTTGATTTCAGAAATAAATAAAGAAACCGGAATTTTTTATACTTCTTCAAGAGGTGTAAACGAGACAAATATTGTAGTAAGTGAAAGTGTTGGACATTTGGTTGATAAGCATTTTTCAAGCGAAAAATTAATTCAAAAGCAAGAAAACTTAGCGTCAATAACCGTAAAACTTCCTAAAGAAAACGTTAGTATTCCCGGAATTTATTACTTCATTTTTCAACGTTTGGCTTGGGAAGGAATTATCATCAATGAAGTTATTTCTACTTCAAACGAATTTACCATTTTAGTGAGCGAAGAAGAGGTAGATGTGGCTTTTAAAGTGATTAAAGACTTGAAAAGCTTATAAAACTTATATGACTTATATGTTAAAAAATTAATTTACCATATAAGTCATAAAAGTTTAAAAGTAGTTATTGTGAAAATTATCTTCCCATCAACTCCATCAATTCCAACGCCTTCCTAATCGATTTTACATTCTCAAAAGTCAACAACAAACGCAAGCCGCTTTTGGTTTCTTTTTCTTTCATTTTGCAAAGGTTTCCGTGCAATTGAACAAACTGCAATACCTTTCTGAATCGCGAAGATTGATAATAATCACTTTGTTGATCGCCCACAAAATAACCAATCATTTTGCCTTGTTTCATAATGAGTTTTTCGATGCCTAATCGAGTGGCAATCCATTTAATTCGGATGCTGTTTAGCAAGGCTTGTGCTTCTGATGGTAATGGGCCAAAACGGTCAATTAGTTTTTGTTCGTAGGCTAATAAACCTTCTTCATCTTTTATATTTCCCAGTTCGTTGTATAAATTTAATCGCTCGTTGACACTATTGATATAGTCATCCGGAAACAATAATTCGAAATCGGTATCAATTTGAAGGTCTTTCACAAATTCTTTGGTTTCAATATCATTTTCTTCGTGATACAATTCTTTGAATTCATTTTCTTTTAATTCTTCAATGGCTTCGTTCATGATTTTTTGATAGGTGTCAAAGCCGATTTCATTGATAAAACCGCTTTGTTCGCCACCTAACAAATCACCGGCACCACGAATTTCTAAATCTTTCATCGCAATGTTGAAACCGCTTCCCAATTCGCTAAATTGTGTTAACGCATTGATTCGTTTTCTTGCATCTTCCGTCATTACAGATTGTGGCGGTGTGATAAAATAACAAAACGCTTTTTTATTGCTTCGACCCACACGACCACGCATTTGATGCAAATCGGATAAACCAAAATTATTGGCATTATTGATAAAAATCGTATTGGCATTCGGCACATCCAAACCACTTTCGATAATGGTTGTGGCCACTAAAACATCAAATTCTCCGTTCATAAAACCTAGCATCAATTCTTCTAATTTTTTGCCGTCTAACTGTCCGTGACCAATGCCAACACGAGCATCGGGAACCAATCGCTGAATCATTCCGGCCACTTCTTTTATATTTTCGATACGATTATTGATAAAAAATACTTGACCGTTTCGTTGAATTTCATACGAAATCGCATCCCGAATTAATTCTTCACTAAAACCAACCACGTGACTTTCAATTGGGTAACGGTTCGGTGGAGGCGTTGTAATTACCGATAAATCTCTCGCTGCCATTAACGAAAATTGCAACGTTCTCGGAATCGGAGTTGCTGTCAACGTCAATGTATCAACCGTAGCAGAAATCGTTTTGAGTTTATCTTTTACATTCACTCCAAATTTCTGTTCTTCATCAATAATTAATAATCCTAATTCTTTAAACTTCACATCTTTACTCACCAGTTGATGCGTTCCGATGATGATATCTACTTTGCCTTCTGCCAAACCTTTCAGTGTTTCGGTTTTTTGTTTTGCGGTTCTAAATCGGTTTAAATAATTCACCGTCACCGGCATATCTTTCAAACGTTCGGTAAATGTTCGATAATGTTGATAAGCCAAAATCGTAGTTGGAACCAAAATGGCGACCTGTTTTCCGTTGTCAACGGCTTTAAATGCAGCTCGAATGGCGACTTCTGTTTTTCCAAAACCAACATCGCCACATACTAAACGATCCATCGGGCGATCGCGTTCCATGTCGTTTTTTACATCTTGCGTAGCTGTAATTTGGTCGGGTGTATCTTCGTAAATAAACGAACTTTCTAATTCTTTTTGCAAATAACTGTCCGGTGCACAAGCAAAACCTTTTTCCAAACGTCTTTTGGCATACAATTGAATCAAGTTGAACGCAATATGTTTGACGCGAGCTTTGGTTTTTTGTTTTAAAACTTTCCACGCATTCGAACCTAATTTGTAAATTTTTGGTGGCGTTCCGTCTTTTCCGTTGTATTTTGAAATTTTGTGTAGCGAGTGAATGCTCACATACACAATGTCATTATCCGCATACACCAATTTGATGGCTTCCTGCATTTTACCTTCCACCTGAATTTTTTGTAAACCACCAAATTTCCCGATTCCGTGATCAATGTGCGTCACATAATCGCCCACAGAAAGTTGGGTTAATTCCTTTAGCGTAATGGTTTGCTTTTTAGAATAACCGTTTTTGATGTTGAATTTATGATAACGTTCAAAAATTTGATGATCGGTGTAGCAAGCTAATTGATTTTCCTCATCAATAAATCCTTGAAAAAGCGGAAAAACAATAGTTTTGTATTGTTTTCGGATGTTCTCGTGATTTTCTTCATCTATACTTTCAAAAATATCGTGAAAGCGATTGGCTTGATTTTCATTGGAACAAAACAGATAATTTTTTATTCCGTTAAAGTGATTTTCATTCAAATCATTCAACAATAAATCAAATTGTTTATTGAAAGAAGGTTGCGGTTTGGTATGAAATTCAATTGTTTTTTCGGATTTAAAAATCGACTTCAATCCAATTTCTACTATCGAAAAATCAAGTGCTTTTTTTACAAATGATGATTGATTGATAAAAAGTTCATCCGGCGAAGCGTGTTTGATATCGCCTGAAAGTTTCCCGAATGCTTCCGTTGCTTTGTCAAATAATTTATCAAATTGACTTAAAACCATTTCCGTTTCCTGAACAAAAAGAACGGTTTTTGGGTTGATATAATTGAGGAAACTTTCTCTATTTTCCTGCAAAAATTTATTTTCTACATTGGGAATGATGGAAATTTTCTTCTGTTTTTCAAGTGAAAGTTGCGTTTCCACATCAAACGTTCTGATGCTATCCACTTCATTACCAAAGAATTCGATTCTATACGGATTGTCATTTGAAAATGAAAAGACATCAATAATTCCGCCACGAACTGAAAATTCGCCCGGTTCTGATACAAAATCAACACGTTTAAAATTATATTCAAATAAAACTTCGTTGATAAAATCAATTGAAATTTGATCGGCAACAGCCACTTTCAACGTGTTTTTATCTAATTCTTTTCGGGTAACCACTTTTTCAAAAAGAGCTTCCGGATACGTAACAATAATCGAAGGTTTTTTGCGGGAATTGATACGGTTTAACACTTCTGCCCGAAGCAAAATATTAGCGTTATCGGTTTCTTCAATTTGATACGGTCGTCGATATGAACTCGGATAAAAAAGCACATCTTGATCGTTGATGAGGTTTTCCAAATCATTCAAATAATAAGCGGCTTCTTCTTTATCATTAAAAAGTAACAAAAAAGGCAATTCTGTTTTTTGAAATAAAGATTGAATGACAAACGACAACGACGAACCAATTAATCCTTTAATTCGAATTTTATTTTCGGGAACGGCAATTTTTTCAGCTAATTGAATGATTTTAGCCGAAGAGTTGTAAGCCGAAGTAATATTTGAAACGTTCAATTAATCTAAATTTTTGGGTGTTTCACGAACAGCTCTGGAAGTGTCTAACATCCTGATCATTTCGGCTTCACCTTGTTCTGTTGGGATTTGTCTTTTTCTAATTAATTCATTCATTTGCAGTTCGATAGAGGCTAATTGCAAATTGATATCTGAAATTAAATCAATCACTTTTTTTTCCGGAATGGCATCCAAATGAATGTATAATTCTAACGATCTAAAATGGTTTAGCAAAACGGTAAACCTACTTTTGAATTCCGGATTAGATAATGATTGCGGAATTGTATTCAAAAGAGCATCTGCTTTTTGCGTTAGATTCTTCGATTTTTTTTGAAAAGCTCCAATTGAACTTGTTGGTTTTTGTTGCAATTCGGTTAGAAACAAACGCCATTCTGCCCAATCTTTAACTAAATTTTGAGAGGAAGCTTCTAAATTCATTGCTCTAAAACCCCAAGCTTTCTCAATTTTTTTAAAAATTTCTTCCTTTTTGGCTAGTTCTTTTTGTTGTTGAATCAATCGTTTTTCATTATCCTCTTCACAGGAAAAAAGTAATATGGTAGTAATGCAGATTAAAAGGAAACGGATTTTCATCAAATATAATTTAGATTTTCAAAAATACAAAGGTAAATCGAATCTTGGTTAATCTCGTTAAAGCTTTCTAAAATAAAAGCCTATTCTTAACAGTTTTTTACTTTCCGAAAACGTTATATTTGCATCATCAATACACAACTAAATGAACACAAAAATTCTAATCATAGGAGCGTGCGGTCAAATTGGAACCGAATTAACGCAACAATTACGAAAACTTTACGGAACAGAAAATGTGATTGCTTCCGACATCAGAAAATTAAATAATGATGTGGTGAATGATGGAATTTTTGAGGTTTTAAATGCATTGGATTTTAATCAAATTGAGCATATAATTGAAAAGTATCATGTAGAAGAAGTCTATTTAATGGCTGCTTTGTTATCGGCTACTGCCGAAAAAAATCCGGCATTTGCATGGGATTTGAACATGAATTCACTTTTTCACGTATTGAATTTAGCGAAAGCCGGAAAAATTAAAAAAATATTTTGGCCATCGAGTATTGCCGTTTTTGGACCAACAACTCCACGAGAAAACACACCTCAGTTTACGATTATGGAACCAACAACGGTTTACGGAATTTCGAAACAATCCGGTGAAAGATGGTGTGAATATTACCACAACATTTTTGGCGTAGATGTTCGAAGCGTTCGTTATCCGGGCTTAATTAGTTGGTCAACTCCTCCTGGTGGTGGAACAACCGATTATGCAGTTGATATTTATCATAAAGCATTAAGCGACGGAAAATTTGAATGCTTTTTATCGGAAGAAACCCGATTGCCAATGATGTACATGGATGATGCAATACGTGCCACGATCGAAATTATGCAAGCTCCTGCAGAAAAAATAAAAATTCGTTCGTCTTACAATTTGTCTGGGGTAAGTTTTACTCCAAAAGAGATTGCAGAAGAAATTAAAAAGCATATTGCTGATTTTACAATTTCATATAAACCTGATTTCCGTCAGAAAATTGCAGACAGTTGGCCGGGTTCAATTGATGATTCTTCCGCTCGAACTGATTGGGGTTGGAAACACAATTTTGATATGGATTTGATGACTGTTGAGATGTTGGAAAATCTTAAAAAATAAAGAATCACCATCTTAAAAATAAAGAATGGTGATTCAGCACAGTTAAAGTAGGAGATAATTATTCCTGTACAATAGGTGCTCTAAGCGATTCTAAAACGTCAACAACCTCGCCAATTAATGCTGGGTCAGTTACTCCGTTTAAACCGGCTGCAGCTCCTACGTAGCCAATAAATTTATCATAGTCACCATTATTTGCTTTTACACCCATTCTTGGGTTTTGAGCTGGGTCATGAGCGGCTACCATTCCTAATCCGGAATAAGTGTTTGTAGCACCACCACCTGTATTTGCTGAAAAGAAATCCGTTAGGTTTTTACTTAACACAGCAACATTTGTAGTGTTTCCGCCTAAAACTTCACCAACAACTGGTGCAAAATGAGCTCCTAAGTTACCTTGTGAATCAGCTACAATATCGGCAACAATTAGTGTAATCGTGCTGTCAACCACTGAGCGATAAGACAATCTTCCTTGTTCAATCATTTGACCGGGATTGTTTGGGTCAGAAACCATGGAAGTTCCACCTAATTTTTGATAAAGGGTTAACTCAGCAGCTGGTGGCGTTGCATCGTCGTCGTCATTACAGGAAACAAAAGTGAATCCTGAAACAAGGAGAAGAGCAAAAAGGGATAATTTTGGTAAATGTTTCATAACAATTCTATTTAGATTAATTAAAAATTCGTTGAATTCCTCTGGAAAATTTGTAGCTAAAGCTATCCGTATTCATGGCCGGACAAACTTTTTTGGCAGCTATTTCATCGGAAACCACAAAACGTTGTGCATTGTAATTTCCTTTGTTCATCAATTCATTATAAACTTGTTCAGAATTGACAATTCGGTTATCGTGAAAAAACACAGCAACTGCTTTTTCATTATTAATTTTGACGTTTTTTACGCCTGAAATTGATTTTAAATTGCGATGAATTTCTTTAGATTTTAAAGAATCAAGAGGTTCTTTGAAGTCAATTCGACTAATTTGCATCGTTGCATTATCAACTTCAACAGGTTTTGCGGTTGCGATGTGAACTACCAAAACAACAACTAGCAGAAGTACTATTGAGAATATACTTCCTACAACTAATTTAACTGTTCTATTTATTTTCATAACCAAGAATTTTGAGTTTGTTCTTCTTAGTTACGAGAAAAGTTTCGGTATGGTTTTATGAAAGTGTTATTTTTTTGATTTTAATTTTTGAATGTAGTTGGTTTCGATAGAATCTTTAACAGCAACAACTTCATCAGAAGTTTCATTTGGAATGGTCATTGAGAGAACGTAATGTTTAATTTTCCATTTTCCGTTCACTTTTTCTAAAACACCTGAACCTCTACAGATTTTGAAAGAGGTGTCTAAAAGTTCATCAAACCAGGCAATTTTATTGTTTTTATCAACATAAATATTTCTTTCTAATGTGTGAAAAGTCCACGCTTTTCCTTTATCAAAATGTGGTTTTGAATAGGCTTCAAACTCTTTTCTACTCCAATTTTCGGATGCATCGGTTCCTATGAAAATAGCGTCATCTGTCATTAAACCAAAATAATTATCAAAATTTGCTTCGGCTGCAGCCTTATGCCATTGATTAATAACAGAATCAATTTTTGTTTTTTCTTGTTCTGAATTTGAATTAGAAAAAACACCAAAAACAGCAAGTAAAGAAATTAAATAACGTGAGTTCGATATAATTTCACTAAAAAAGTTGTACAAAAAAGCAAAAGTTAGTATATTTAAAGTGCTTATTTT
>NZ_JBYFCC010000023.1:0-53358 GCF_057652995.1 Flavobacterium sp. T50_26 | reverse complement strand
TTGAAAAAAGGGTTCAACTCTAATTAAAAAGTCAAACCCCTTTATTTTTAAACTTACACACTTTTTAGGATAGTGTCCTATAATTAGAAATTTGACGGTAGGGGACGTCATTTTTGACGTTGGTACACGTCATTTTTGACGTCCGGAACCCCAAATTTGACGTAGGGAGACGTCATTTTTGACGTCCTGAACCCCATTTTTGACGTTCCGAAGTCCATGCATGGGGTTATGAACTCCATTTTTGACGTCCGGAACCCCATTTTTGACGTTGGTGGACGTCATTTTTGACGTTACGAACCCCATTTATGACGTCTCGAACCCCAAATTTGACGTTCGGAACCCCATTTACTACGTTAGACAACCCCAAAAAAGGAGTCTCGAACCCCATGCATGGAGTTCAAGACGTCATGCATGGAGTCTCGAACCCCATTTATTACGTTGCACAACCCCACGGATGGAGTCTTGAACCCCAAAAAAGGAGTAACAAACCCCATACACGGAGTTGAGAACGCCATCGATGGGGTTTTTTGGTGGTTTGGATTGGTTTTGAAGGATTTAATTTGTGGTGAAATGTTAAATTAAGAGATTTTTTCATATTTTAGCAATGGGATATTAAGGAAAATTAAAGAAATTCTTCTTATTAAAATGTTCGAGTAGATTATAATTTAAAGGTAAAAGTGTAAATAATCAAAATTAAATAATATGGGCATTTTTAATGTTTTTGGTAAGAAAGTAAATGTTAATACACTAGCTTTAATTGAAAATGGAGAACGTGAATTTACAGTTGGGAATTATTTAAATGCCCTAAATTCATATGAAAAAGCATTGATAGAAGACAAATCCAATTGGTATATTTATTTTAGAATTGGTAAATGTTATCAATTTTTAAATAATTTTTCAAAATCAATTGATATTTACCAAATAGGAAAAAATTATGATGACAACTTTGATATAAACCGTGGATTAGGAGAATCGTATTTAATGCAATCAGAATTCAATCAGGGAATTCTTTATTTAGAAAAAGCGATGAAACTTTTACATAAATTAGATGAGATTACTAATTCAAATTCAAAACGGGACAAAGCAAATATATTAAACAACCTTTCTATTTGCTATTATAATATTGGTGATGTGGAAAAGGCGAAAGATTGTTGTTTGAATGGAATAAAAACCGATGAAAAATACGCAGGTAATTATGGGATATTAGGTTCGTTATTTCTTGAAGAAAACTTAATAAATGAGGCTATAAATTTTTTTGAAATAGGAGCACGATTAGGTGACCAAAGATCAAAGGAGATTTTAAATAATATATAAATTATGGAATCCAACAAAGCTATAGATGCACTATTGGGAGTAGCAATTGGTGATGCATTAGGAGTTCCTTTTGAATTTAGTCCAAGAGATAAAATGGAATTAAATCCCGCAAAAGAGATGATTGGATATGGAACCTATAATCAACCCAAAGGAACTTGGTCAGATGATAGTTCATTAACATTTTGTCTTGCTGAATCATTAATTAATGGGTATGATTTAAAGGATATTTCTGAAAATTTTATCAAATGGAAAAATGATGCTTATTGGTCAGCCCGAGGAGAAGTATTTGATATTGGAATAACGACTTCAAAAGCTATTTCAGAACTAAAACAAATTATTGAAAAAGATCATTTGGATGAATTGAAGAGATTAAAGTATTATGGTGATGAATTTGATAATGGAAATGGTTCATTAATGAGGATTATCCCTTTATTGTTTTATATCAAAGGAAAACCAATTAATGAGCAATTTGAAATAGTGTGGGAAATATCAGCTTTAACACATAAGCATATTAGAGCAGCTATGAGCTGTATGATATATTTAAAATTAGCGGAAAAATTGCTTGAAGGAAAAATAAAAGAGACTGCATATTTAGAAATGCGAAAAGAAATTCTAAAATTATGGGAGAAGATGGATTTTTCTTTTAATGAAAGAGAGCACTTTAAAAATTTAATCAAGAATGATATTAGAGAGACAAAAATGGAAGATCTAAAATCAGGAGGGTATGTAATTGAAGTGCTTGAATCAAGTATATGGTTTTTTCTTAACAAAAACTCTTATAAGGAGACGATTTTGTCAATAATAAATATTGGTTATGATACTGACACATCGGCTGCTATAGCTGGTGGATTAGCGGGTATATATTATAGCAGAATAGGAATTCCAGAAGATTGGATCACTTCAATTGCTAGAGTAGAAGACGTACTTGAATTAGGAGAAAAATTAAATTTAAAATACAATATTTAGATTAAAATTTTTCCAGCCAGCAAAAAACCGCCCCAAATTTCTTCAAGGCGGTTCAACCACAATCCAACTAAAATTAGTTAACCACTACATAGCCTTTTGCTTTGGCATAACTGTGTATAGACGTTGCCATGGCATTGCCCAAATCGTCTTGTGTTTTGGTGTTTTTTGATTCGTTGTCAATAAAGTCTTGTCGTTTCTTGGCCAACTCCGCCATTTCTTTTTGAATGGTTTCTCGTTCTTTGGTTTTCTGCGTGACAATCGTTTTAATTTCTTCTTTTGATTTGTTTTTTAGTTCCGCCGGAAGTTCTTCTTCTTTCAAATTGTCTAAGGCTTTACTATCTTTTTTGGCTTTATCCACCAAATCCCAACTATCATTTTTATACACTTCTTTTGATTTACTCACCGAACGCTCGGCATAATTGGCTCCAGATATCGATTGAGCATTGGCATCTTGCACTTCTTGGCTTCTTTTTTTCTCGATTCCTTTAGAACCATAACCAATATAAGTAGTATTCAACCGCACATTACATTGCGAAATCTGGTCGTCATATGGCGTCACGATGTAGCGAACTTTGGCGTTGTAATCAATGTTAAAGTATTTTCCTTTGCCCACAATGGCACCGTCTTTCCAAAAGGTCGAAATTCCTTCGGCAGCATCGCCACAGAAAATTGTGTTGATAAAAATGTCTTTCTTTAAGGCGGCAGAAATGGCTTCTTTGTAATGAATTCCGCCTTGATCAAACGGTTCGTTACCGGCAATATACACGAGTTTCATACTTTTTTGATGATCATCCCACGTCAATTTATCAACGGATTCTTTGATTACAGCTCCGCAATATTCATAGCCACCATTGGTTCGCAACGCAAATAATTGTTCCGAAATCAAATCTAAATCAGTCGTTAGCGGAGTGATTTGTCGGATGTAATTCGATTGTTCGCTCAATCCGCTATTGCCATATTCATACAATGAGATTTGAATTTCAGGACTTTTTCCTTCATACTTCAACGTGGTCAACGTGTTCACAATGTTCCAAAGGCGTGACTTGGCTTGTTCAATCAAACCATTCATACTGCTGGACGTGTCTAACAATAAGGCGACTTGAATTTTGGTGTCGGCTGTCGCTACCGCCGTTGTTTCCGGTTGCGAATTGACAGCTAAAGTTTCGTTTTTCTTCTCGCAATTGCTAAAAAGCATGCAGGAAGACAATAAGGCGATGGTTAAAACTAAATTTTTCATAGTGTTGGATTTAAAAGTTGTGATTACAATTATTTTTGAAGGTTTTTGATGTCGTTTTCTATCGAAAGAATCATCAAACAAGTCGCAGTACAAAAGGACGGACTCGTGATGCAGTGATGACCGTTCCAGCTACCGTCGGCATTTTGAATTTGCATCATTCTGCCGCCGATGTTGTCGTACCATTTTTTCCAGTCGTCGTCGTGATTCACCACCATCGACTCGCCTGTTTGAAGGAAGCTTAGGAATTCTTCGCCACCGTTGTTGCCAAAACCGGATAATACATCTTCTTTCATCGCGGTTACTTTGGCAGAATTATAGACTTTATTTGCCACGTCATACGACTTTGCTTTTTCTTTCGAATAGCCTAAACGTTCTAAATTTTGTTCGTTTAAAACAGCATCTCTTTCAATTTTGCCTTCAGCTTTGGCTTTTTTAAACAATTGGTTGACTTCTTTGGCTTCTTCGGCACTATTGCGAACGGAACTGCTCACGGCATACAACATAATTCCGGCTCCGTCTTCGGTTTTAGCCGACTGACTTTCAGGATTGTAATTGCTTTTTTGATATTCTCTGGCTTTTTGGATTTTGTCTTTATCCACTTTGATACCTTCGTTTTTGGCAGCCATTTCTAAACTCGAATTCGCAAAAGAGGATTGTAAAACACCTGCCCAACCGGAGCTTCCGACTTTACCGGAATCACCCATCGATTTTTCGATTTTATCGACACAAACTTGAATGCCGTCTTTTACTCTTGCTTTAATGGATGCATCTTTTAAAGTAGGAAGCAATTGGTTGAAGAATTGCAACGTGAGAATGGCATCAATGTGTTCGCCTAGTTTTCCTTGAATTTGCGTTCCTCGAATTTGTGTGATGTAAGGAGAGTTTTGGTTCTTTTCGATTTCATTTAACAGAAATAAAACTGATTTTTTAAGGGTTTCTTTGTGCTCGCCTTTCTCCATCGAATGACCGCAGCGATACAATGCCATCGCCGACATGGCCGTTGTAGCAGGATCGGAAGAAACTGCGTGCGGATTTCTTTCGGATTGATTGTTGCGAGAACCGGCTCCCCAACCGCCATCGGAGTTTTGGGCTTCGATGAGCCATAATTCGCCTTTGGAAATGGTTTCGATGAATTTGGAGTTTGTTTTTACTGCTGATGAACCTTCAACAGATTGTTCGCCCATTAAGGACATAAATACACAGGGTTTTTCTTCGTCGTCCACGATTTCTCGCTGAGCGATTTCTTTTTTTGGAAGAAGTTCTTTCGTTGGTGCTGAGTCATTTCCCAACAAATAAATAAACGGAACACAGCTTACTAAAGCGGATATTCCAAGGATGATTTTTGATTTCATATGGTATTGATTATTATTTAAAAATTAATTTTTTTGCCACGAATTCACGAATGAATTTTTTACTATTTTATTTTTCATTCCTCAAATGCTGAATGCAAGGCATTCAATGGTGTTTGTGAAATTTGATATTTATCGCATTTTCTTAAAAAATTTGTGCATTCGTGGTTAATAAATGCGTAATCTAATTGAGCTTTTTAGTGCTATATTTTAGTGTTGCATTAAATTATTTGATAAAATTACTTTTCATACTAATTCAACTTTGAGCGACTTGGTGAAACCCATTTTTGACTTGGTGA
Organism: Flavobacterium sp. T50_26; assembly: GCF_057652995.1. Lineage (NCBI taxonomy): Bacteria > Pseudomonadati > Bacteroidota > Flavobacteriia > Flavobacteriales > Flavobacteriaceae > Flavobacterium > Flavobacterium sp. T50_26. Next base: position 48,193 of record NZ_JBYFCC010000023.1, on the reverse strand, counting down.
AATCGTTTTTTAAACCCGATTTTATTTTCGTACTTTACACTATAATATAAATGAGATGTATAATCAACTGAAAATAATACTGTTTGCCTTGTTTTTCCCTTTGGTGATGGTTGCTCAAGACACGACCAAAACCAAATCAGGTAAAACTTCCGTGAGCAAAAAAGCCATTGAACTGAAGGAAACTTTATCTAAAAGTAATCCGGAAGCCACAGCAGATAAATATGTAGAATTGGCGAATGAGTTGGATAAAAAAGGTGATTACGCCAAAGCGGAAGATTACCTTAAAAGAGCTTTACCTATTTATCAAAAGCAAAAAAATAAAGATAAAATAGCGAGTACAACGCGTTCGATTGCTCAAATTCAGGAGAAGCAGAATAAGGTGAAAGAGGCCATCAAAAGCTATCAATCGGCAAGTGAGGAAGCGGTTGATGTGGGCTATTCACGGATGAACTCGAATGATGCGAGCCGATTGCAAAATAAAAGTCCGAAAGCACAAGCCGAATATTTAGATTCGAACATCAAAATTTTAGAGAATGAAGGGAAATTGGATGATGCTGCCGAAGTGTATAAACAAAAAGCGGTAGTTGATTTTAAGTCGGAAAACAAAGGCATGGCGATTGAAAATTATGAAAAAGCCATCGCCGTTTCCAAAGATAAACCGGAAGAAGTGTTGAAATTGAAAAGCGAAATTTCGAAAGTCTATGCTTCGGAAAACAACTTGGATAAGGCGATTGAAATCACGAAAAACACCATTTCGGATGCGGAGAAATTAGGAAGTGTTTCGCAACAAATTGAACAACAGCAAACGCTGGCAGATTTATATTTTAAAAATGAAAACCAAAATGATGCAATTGTTTTGTTGGAAGAAACGTATAATTTGGCATTAAAAAACGGACGCACTTTTGATGCGAAGAAAGCGATGTTGGCTCTTTCGGATTATTACAGAGCACAAGGCAATCAAACGAAAGCGATTGAATTGTATGATCAATTTCTGAATGATTTTGACCGAATGATTCAAGCGGATAGTTCGTTGGTCGATGCGAAGATTTTTCAAGTTACCGAAGAAAAAATCAAGCAATTAGAGAAAGAAAGAGCATTGAAAGATGAGTTGATTACGAAGAAAAATAAATTCAATTATGTATTGATTGGTTCCGTGATTTTGATGTTGATTTTATTGGGATTGATTGCAAAAGCGTTGTTTTCCATCAAAACCAAGAACAAAAAAATTGCATTGCAATCGCTCAGACGAGAAATGAATCCGCATTTTATTTTTAATAGTTTGAATAGTGTGAACCAATTTATTGCCCAAAATAATGAGTTGGAAGCCAATAAATACCTGACTTCGTATTCCAATTTAATGCGAAATATGATGGAAACCTCGAACAAAGATTTTATTTCGCTATCCAATGAATTAGAGCAGATTAAGAAGTATTTGGATTTGGAACATTTGCGATTTCAGGACAAATTTGTTTATGAAATTGTGGTGGATGAAAAGTTGGATTCGGATGCAATTTTAGTTCCGAATATGTTGATTCAGCCACATTTGGAGAACGCGATTTGGCACGGTTTGCGTTATCGAGAAACCATAGGAAAATTGAAAGTGACTTTTGCAGAAGAAAATCAATTGATTAAAGTTTCCATAGAAGATGACGGTATTGGTGTTGAAAAAAGTCGCGAATTGAAAACACAAAATCAAAAAGTGCATGAATCCAGAGGATTAAACAATGTGGAAGAACGGATTAGTTTATTGAACGATTTGTATCATCAACAGATTTCGTATACTATTTCGTCGGGAACATATGGCAACGGAACATTAGTCACACTTTATTTTTCTAAAACCACTAAAGTAGTATGAACGATTTTCAAAAAATAAAAAGTGTCATTGTCGAAGATGAGTCGGCTGCTCGCGAAGCGTTGAAAAATTATTTGGCAAAATATTGTCCGCAAATCGAGATTATTGGCGAAGCACAAAATAGTCGGGAGGCGATTCCGTTGTTGCACGAACTACAACCGCAATTGGTTTTTTTGGATGTAGAAATGCCGTTTGGCAATGCATTTGACGTGTTGGAAGGATGTAAAGATTTGCATTTTGAAACCATTTTTGTCACTGCTTTTTCGGAATATTCGTTGAAAGCGTTGAACCAAAGTGCGGCGTATTATCTGCTGAAACCCATTAGCATTGAAGAATTGATTTTAGCCGTTAACAAAGTGCAACAACAATTGATGAAGCAGGAATTGTTTAACCGAAATCAAATTATCGTTCAAAATTTCCGCGAACCCAAAATAGAGAAACAACAAGTGATTTTACCCACGTTAGAAGGTTTTGAAGTAGTGAAAATGGAAGAAATTGTTCGTTTGCGAGGCAATGGAAACTTTACCGATATTCATTTAGCCGACGGAACTAAAAAGATGGTCTGCCGTTTTTTGAAACATTTTGATGAAATGTTGGATTTTCCGTTTATGCGAGTGCATAAATCGCACATCATTAATTTGAATTTTGTGAAATCGTATCACAAATCTTTGGGTGGTTATGTTACGCTTTTTGATGAAACGGAGATTGAGATTTCTGTGGGTTATAAGGAGGAGTTTTTGAGGAGGTTTAAATAAGACTTTTTAGTAATCGCTCGACTTCTTCCTTTTGCTCAGCATATTTCAATTGTAATTCTGAGCCAATTTCCATTCGGTTATAATAGTCCAATGCTTTTGTGGCACAAGCTTTTTTATGAAAAGCAGAAAGTTCCGGAATTTGAGGAAATTGCTTGTGGAAAATATTTTCGTAATACGCTTGCCATTCGCGTTCGTTTTTGTCCGTAATTACTTTACCTTTTTCTTTTTGTTGCACGTGAATCATTTCGTGAGCCAATAAATTTAGCATCAGATTCAATGGAAATTCAAACGTGTTTTCCGGAATTCGAATGATTTGTGGACCGCCTAAAATTCCTTCGGTGGTCATTAAAATAAAATCGGGCTTGGCTTTTTCACGCAATTCAAATCCTTTGAAATTGGGATGATTTAAGTTGTATTCGTTAATCAAAAATTCGGCAGCTTGAATCGTTTCACCTTGTTCATGAAAACTATTTACCCACTGAATGATTTCTTGATATGCTTTCAAAAGATACTTTTTAGCCAAATAGTTCGCTTACAACATCTTCAATCTTCGCCACCAATTTCACTTGAATCAACGTTTCTTTCAGCGAAATTTTGTTGTATTTCGACACAAAAATCGTCGAAAACCCTAATTTCTCGGCTTCCAAAATCCGTTGTTCTACACGGTTTACCGGACGAATTTCTCCGGCTAAACCGACTTCTCCTGCAAAACAAAAATCTTTTCCGACAGGAATATCTTCGTTGGAGGATAAAATGGCTGCCACCACTGCTAAATCAATCGCCGGGTCATCCACAGAAATTCCGCCTGTCACATTTAAAAAAACGTCTTTTGCTCCCAAACGAAAGCCGGCACGTTTTTCTAAAACTGCCAAAATCATATTCAATCGTTTGGCATTGTAACCGGTCGTACTTCGTTGAGGTGTTCCATAAACGGCGGTGCTGACTAAAGCTTGTATTTCAATCATTAACGGTCGCATTCCTTCTAACGTAGAAGCAATGGCGGTTCCTGAAAGTTCTTCGTCTTTATGCGAAATCAGTATTTCCGATGGATTGGCTACTTCGCGTAAGCCTGAACCTTGCATTTCATAAATTCCAATTTCTGCCGTAGAACCAAAACGGTTTTTGAGCGAACGAAGAATTCGGTACACGTGATTTCGATCACCTTCAAATTGCAGCACGGTATCGACCATGTGTTCCAAAATTTTTGGTCCGGCTATTGTTCCGTCTTTCGTAATGTGACCAATCAAAAGTACAGGAACATTCGTTTCTTTGGCAAATTTGATGAGTTCTGCGGTACATTCTCGAATTTGAGAAATACTTCCTGCAGTCGATTCAATATAATCGGTGTGCAAGGTTTGAATGGAGTCGATAATCACAATCTCCGGTTCAATTTCCTGAATTTGTTTAAAGATGTTTTGCGTTTTGGTTTCGGTTAAAATGAAACAATTATCGCCGTTGGGTGTAATCCGTTCGGCACGCATTTTTATTTGTTTCTGACTTTCTTCGCCTGAAACGTATAAGGTTTTATAAGGTAATTTTAATGAAATCTGCAACAAAAGTGTACTTTTTCCAATTCCTGGTTCGCCGCCCAAAAGCGTTAATGAGCCGGGAACTAATCCGCCACCTAATACTCGGTTTAATTCGCCATCTGTAGTATCCAAACGAATTTCTTGTGTGGAATCAATATCGCTAATGCGAAGTGGTTTTGGAGCTTTTTTTGTTTCGGTGGATGAAGGTTTCCAAGATGATTTTTCTTCCTTTTGAATCACTTCTTCCACAATGGTATTCCATTCGTTGCACGCATGGCATTGTCCTTGCCATTTGGAATATTGCGTTCCACAATTTTGACAAAAAAAGGAGGTTTTTACTTTTGCCATTTAGTTCATTAATTGCTTCATTTCTTCCGATTTGTCATACATCATATCTTTGTCTAAATCGCCAATTGGTTCTTTTTGAAAAGCACTTAAATAAAATTTTTGTGCTCTTTTGTAATCTTCTTTTTTCTCATACATCAAAGCCATGTGATAATCGGGTAGCATTGTTTTTTTATAATATTTATCGGCTAAAATAGAAAGTTCATCAAATTCATTGTATGCTTTGTTCTTTAAAATAGCAGCTTCAATGGCTTTGAAATCATTTAAACGAACTGGCATTTTTATGTTTAATGATTTTTCTAAAACATCATATTTTTGCTTTAAATATTCTACATAACCGGATTCTAATTTCACAATTTTCTCATTAAATTCATGTGTTGTGATGGGTTGATAAACCGCAAAAAACTGATATAAAGCATTTGGAATCGAATGCAAAACCAATGAATAGTGGGAAGCTCCCAAAAATTCATCAAATTTATAATTTAAACTCTCTTTTTGAATTGCTTTGGCTTTTTCGTTTAATTCTTTAATTCGATTTTGCATTTTTTTCACATCGCCATCTGCAGTAGATTGATAGTAATATATTGGTTTTGCAATTGCATTCAATCGTTCCGGAATTCTGTTTTCCATGTCTAAAGCCAAATCCGGGCTCAACGAAATATAAGCATCAAAAATCGGATTGTCTTTGTATAAAAAGAAATTTAAAAAACCGGCAGTAGTATCGTGTCCGGCAATAATTTTGAACGGAGCAATTCGGTAGGTTTTTTCTAAATAAGGCATTAATTCTGTTCCGATGAAATCGAAAAAGTTTGCTCCGGTTTCAATAGGTAAGCCGCTTTCTTCGTCATATTCACTGTCTGCATAGCGTTCTTCTTGTTTGTTTTGAGAAATTCCGACTAAAATTACTTCAGGCAAATCATCCCAATAATTTCCAAATTTTAAAGCACCTTGAAATGGATCAAATAAATATTCTCCATCCAAAACCAACAACAATGGAAATTTTTGATCCTTGTCTTTTTCGTATGATGGAGGGAGTGTTATGTAAATTTCTCTGTCTCCACCCAATTTTTGAGAAGAAAATGTTTCTACGGTTTTTTGAGCATAACTACTCATGAAGAACAATAAAACGGCAAGAATTTGAACTAATTTCATCTGTTTTCAGTTTTGGAAATTAAGTAAAAAACCTAATTTTTTTTCGAAAGCAAGATAGTAAATTATTTGTTTTTGTTTAAAATGGGAAGCAATAAAAATGAAAGTGTTCCTAAAATCACAACCATTAGTGTTTGCGAAGTCCATACCAACCAACCAAAAGCAGTTCCGGCAGTTTCGGGAACATTATACAACAAAAGAATTTCTGCCATCAAAAAAGGATATGCTCCAAAACCAGAGTTGGTTAACGTAATCGCGATTCCGCCAACGATGAAAGAGATAACAACTGTGCTTAAAGTCAAGTCGCTTGTTTCAGGTAAGGCAAAAATTGTTATGTAAAACATAGAAAAGTAGCTCGCCCAAATTAACAAAGAATGAAATAGGAAAGCCCATTTTTTTTCCATTTTCCAGATGCTGAAAACTCCGTCCATCAAACCGGAAATTTTTTGTTTAATAACTACAATTGGCTTTACTCTTGAATAGCGAAACATCAAAATAACTACAATCATCATAAACGTTCCAATTCCTAAAATCAGCATTAATTTTTGAAATGGAATTTTATCCAAAACAAAAGCTTTTAACACATCAAATTCCAGAAAAAAAGCTAATCCGATGAATGATAATAAGAAAAATGTATCTACCACTCTTTCGGCAATTATAGTTCCGAAGGCTTTATCAAACGGAACATCTTCGTATTTTTTGAGAATTAAAGCACGAGAAACTTCGCCAGAACGCGGAATCGACATGTTGATGAAATAGCCAATGCAAACCGCCATTACATTTGTAGAAATTTTTGGTTTATAGCCCAAATGTTCCAAGGTGTATCTCCATCGATAACCTCTTGACCATAATGCTACTGCACTAATTAGCAACGAGATATAAATGTAGAAATAATCTGCATTTTTAAATTGCAGTTTAATTTCTTCTAATTGTTCCGGAGTAAATTTATTGTAAGTGTAAATAACTAATGCTAATCCCAATAAAATTGGAAGAAGAATTGAAAGCCATTTGCCGATTTTCTGTTTCAAGGGAATTTAGGTCAACGAATTGTCGTTTTCATTAGGAAAAACTAAGGAAGGTTTGAAGGTTTTAGCTTCTTCAAAATCTATAATTCCGTAAGCAATTACGATAATAATATCTCCTTTTTGAACTTTTCGTGCAGCCGGGCCGTTCAAAGTAATTTCGCCACTGTTGCGATTTCCTTTGATTACATAAGTTTCTAAACGCTCACCATTGTTGATGTTTACGATAGCAACTTTTTCTCCTTCTACAAGATTAGAAGCCTCCATTAAGGCTTCGTCGATAGTAATACTACCGATGTAATTTAAATCTGCTCCAGTCACCTTTACGCGGTGAATCTTGGATTTAACAACTTGAATTTGCATGGTGCAAAGGTAATTAATTTAATGAAATAGTGTCAATCAATCGAATGTTGTTGATAAAAACAGCGATAAAGGCACGGTATTTTTTGTTTTTCGATTTGCGTAAACAAGGTTTTAATGTGGCTTCATCGGCAATTTGAAAATATTCTAATGAAAATTTAGGATGGTTTTCAAATGTTTTTTTTACAAAATCCGTAACCTCGTTTGCAGATTTCGTGCCAAACATTTTTTTTGCAGTGGTTAACGTTTTGAAAATCAAAGTAGATTCTTCTTTTTCGGCTTCAGAGAGTCGTTCGTTTCGCGAACTCATTGCTAAACCGTTTTTTTCACGATGAATTGGGCAACCGATTACATTTACGGGAATTTTGTGTTTTTGAACCAGTTTTTTAATAATTTGCAATTGTTGAAAATCTTTTTCGCCAAAATAAGAATTTGTTGGTTGAACGATTTCAAATAATCGCTTCACAATTGTTCCTACTCCGTCAAAATGTCCGGGACGGTGTTTTCCTTCCATTTGATGTTCTAAACCATCGTAATTAAATGATTGTGAAATGGTTTTTCCAGGATAAATATCTTCAACAGATGGAGCAAAAACTATTATTTTATCACTTATTGTGGCAATTTTTTCTACATCTCTTTCTAATGTGCGAGGGTATTTTTCTAAATCTTCCTGATTGTTAAATTGCGTTGGATTTACAAAAATACTAATTACAACAAACTCATTTTCTTGTAATGCTTTTCTGAGCAAAGACAGGTGTCCGTCATGCAATGCACCCATAGTTGGCACAAATCCGATGTTTGTTTTAGAGGTCAAAAAGGGCGATAAATGCACTCTGAGTTCGGTTTGTTTATTGAAAATGAGCATATAGTTTTAATTAATTGAGGTGCAAACTTACTATTTTACTTAAATATCTGCATAAATTTTTGTAATTTTGCATGTTTTAAAAACCTAAACGATAAAGTTCAAAACGTATGGAGGATAAGAGGATATTGTATGTATCATCTGAGGTAGTGCCTTATTTAGCAGAAAATGAAGTGTCAATTATGTCTTATGATGTTCCTAAAATGATTAATGATCAAGGAGGGCAGATAAGAATTTTCATGCCTAGGTATGGAAATATTAATGAAAGAAGGCATCAGTTGCATGAAGTAATCAGGTTATCTGGAATGAATTTGGTGGTAAATGATCTAGATATGCCTTTAATTATAAAAGTAGCATCCATTCCAAAAGAAAGAATCCAAGTTTATTTTATTGATAACGACGAGTACTTTAAACGTAAAGCAACTTTTACGGATGAAGATGGAAAAATGTATGCTGACAATGACGAAAGAGCCATCTTTTTTGCAAAAGGAGTTGTTGAAACTGTAAAAAAACTCAATTGGGTTCCGGATATTATTCATGTGCATGGTTGGTTAGCCTCTTTGTTGCCAATTTACATGAAACATTATTATAAAGATGAAGCTTTGTTTTCCGATACAAAAATTGTAACATCAGTTTATGCTCAATCTTTTGATGGTAATTTAGATATGGAACTCATCAATAAAATTAAATTTGACGGTGTTCCTCACGAATCAATTTCAGTTTTAGAGGAGCCAAATTATGAAAATTTAATAAAAGCTGCTGTAGAACATTCTGACGCAGTGATTGTTGCGTCTGACAACGTATCTTCAAGTTTAACAAAATTTATAGAATCATCAGGAAAACCTTTTTTACCTTTCGTCCCAAAAGAGGATTATCCTGAACATTACACAAATTTCTATAAAAACAAGGTTCTTTAAATTTTATTTATTTCTTCAAATGATTTCAAAAAAATTAATTCAATATACATCTGTTGTTGTGCTTGCTTTGTCGCTTTTTTCATGTGATAAAGATTATAATACCATTGGTGGAGACGTGATTGGTGATGACCATTTTCAATTTGGTATTAAAGATTATGAGGCAACTGTTACGGCTTTTAATCAAGATTTAGGAGCGGTTCAGTCTAATAATTTGTCAATAAATCCTTTAGGAATTTACAACAATACGGCATTCGGTAAAAGAACGGCTAACTTTGTTACACAATTATCATTGCCAAGTACGGTTCCAACTTTTTTAAAAATTGACGAAGATCCAGAAATTACCGAAGTTATTCTGTATATTCCTTATTTCAATACAAAAGGTACAACAGATGATGAAGGAGTAACTTCCTATACATTAGATTCTGTTTACGGAACATCAAAATTAAAACTCAGTGTTTTTGAAAACGGTTATTTTTTAAGAGATTTTGACCCAAATAGTCAATTTACTGATTCGCAAAAATATTATTCTGATCAGTTATCAGATTTCGAAAATAACAAGCGTGGAGCAGCTGCAGACGGATCATCTGTTGCACACGGTGAGCGATTGAACAATTCTGCCAATGTGGCCGAAAACGACCAATTCTTTTTTAATCCTGCTGAAATTTCGGTTACAACTGCAGATGATGAAGGAGTTGAAACAACTACAAAATCTGCCCCCGGCATTTATTTAAAATTAAATAAAGATTTTTTTCAAAAGAAAATTATTGACGGATACTATCAAAACAAGTTGGTTAACAATAATGTTTTTAAAGATTATTTTCGTGGACTCTATTTTAAAGTAGAAGCTTCTGATGCAGAACCAAATGGTAGTAGTCTTGCTGTGCTTAATTTTGGTGCAGGAAGAATCACCATTAAATATAAAGAAGATCCACCTGCAACTGCAGAACCTGATGCAGAACGAGTAGATAAATCATTTGATTTAACCCTTACAGGACATACAGTGAGTCTGACCAATCAAGAAAGAACTCCCAACTATGCCAATGCTTTAGCTACAGCAGATGCCGTAAATGGAGACGAACGTTTGTTTATAAATGGCGGAGATGGTTCAATGGCTATTATTGATTTATTTGGGCGTGATGAAAACGGAGATTCTGCAGAGCTAGAACAATACAGAGCAAATGGTTGGTTGATTAACGAAGCCAATTTAACGTTTAGAATAGATCGTGATGCAATGGGTAATAATAATGAACCAGATAGAATATATCTTTTCGATATTGATAATAAAAGACCTTTAGTGGATTATTACAATGATTTTACAACTAATGCGTTAAAACCAAAATATGGTAAAGTTGTTCATGGCGGTATCATTAAACTGGAAGACGAAAAAGGTGTAACCTACAAAATTAGAATTACAAACCACATAGCAAATTTATTAAAAAATGCTGATTCCACTAATGTTAGATTAGGCTTGGTGGTTACAGAATCTATTTCAAATGTAGGAAATTTGAAATTAAAAAATCAGACAACAACAGGCATAAAAGATGTTCCAACTTCCTCTGTAGCAAACCCTTTGGGAACAGTGTTGTACGGAAGCAAATCTTCTGTACCTTTGGAACAAAGATTACGATTAGAAATTTATTATACCAAACCTGAATAAATTATAAACTTATGTGTGGAATTGTTGGATATATTGGAAAAAGAGACGCTTATTCAATTGTAATAAAAGGACTTAAGCGATTAGAATACAGAGGTTATGACAGTGCCGGAATTATGCTTCATGATGGCAAAGACCTTAGAGTTTCTAAAACAAAAGGAAAAGTAACAGACTTAGAAGAAGTTTCTGCTAAAGATAATAATTTCTTCGGGTCAATCGGTATGGGGCACACACGTTGGGCTACTCACGGAGTACCAAATGATGTGAATTCGCACCCACATTTATCAAACTCGGGAAATATTGCAATTATTCACAACGGAATCATTGAAAATTATGAGCCGTTAAAAAAAGAATTAATCAAAAGAGGATTTGTTTTTCATTCTGATACAGATACTGAAGTTTTGGTCAATCTTATTGAAGACGTTCAGAAAAAAGAAAATTTAAAATTAGGAAAAGCAGTTCAGGTAGCTTTAAACCAGGTAGTTGGGGCATATGCAATTGCTGTTTTTGATAAAAATAAGCCAGACGAAATTGTCGTAGCACGTTTAGGAAGTCCGTTAGCAATTGGAATTGGTGATGGTGAATTTTTCGTAGCTTCAGATGCTTCACCATTCATCGAATATACTTCAAATGCTATTTATTTGGAAGATGAAGAAATGGCCATCGTTCGTTTGCATAAACCAATCAAAGTCCGAAAAATTAAAGATGATACCTTAGTTGATCCGTATGTTCAAGAGTTAAAAATGAACTTAGAACAAATTGAAAAAGGTGGCTATGATCATTTTATGTTGAAAGAAATTTATGAGCAACCAAACGTAATTAAAGATACCTACCGAGGAAGATTACTTTCAAACAAAGGAATCATTCAAATGGCCGGAATTGAAGACAATTTAGAAAAATTCCTCAATGCCGAGCGTATTATCATCGTAGCTTGTGGAACTTCATGGCATGCCGGTTTAGTAGCCGAATACATTTTTGAAGAATTTGCAAGAATTCCTGTAGAAGTAGAATATGCTTCGGAATTTAGATATAGAAATCCAATTATCAATAAAAAAGATATCGTTGTTGCAATTTCTCAATCAGGTGAAACAGCTGATACTTTAGCAGCAATTAAAATGGCTAAAGAAAATGGAGCATTTGTTTTTGGTGTTTGTAATGTTGTTGGTTCATCTATTTCAAGAGAAACCGATGCTGGTGCCTACACGCACGCAGGTCCGGAAATAGGAGTAGCCTCAACTAAAGCATTTACAACACAAATTACAGTATTAACACTTATTGCATTACGTTTAGCAAAAGCAAAAGGAACTATGTCAAATTCTGACTATCACCGTTATCTGTTAGAATTGGAAATGATTCCGGAAAAAGTGGCAGAAGCTCTTGAAACAAATGATATAGCCAAAGAAATTGCAGGAATTTATAAAGATTCTCCAAATTGTTTATATTTAGGTAGAGGATATAATTTTCCGGTAGCGTTGGAAGGTGCTTTGAAACTAAAAGAGATATCCTATATTCATGCCGAAGGTTATCCCGCAGCAGAAATGAAACACGGACCAATCGCTTTAATCGATGAGTCGATGCCGGTTGTTGTAATTGCTCCAAAAATGGGTCATTATGATAAAGTAGTGAGCAACATTCAGGAAATTAAGTCCAGAAGCGGAAAAATTATTGCCGTAGTTACAAAAGGAGATACACAAGTGAGAGAATTAGCCGATCACGTGATTGAAATTCCTGAAACATCAGATGCTCTTTCACCATTATTAACTACTATTCCATTGCAGTTACTATCTTATCATATTGCAGTTATGAGAGGTTGTAACGTAGATCAGCCACGAAATTTAGCAAAATCAGTAACAGTAGAATAAATCAATTTTTTACTATTTTATATAAAAGCGGACATTTTTATGTTCGCTTTTTTTATTTTTTACTTTTTCAATAAAGTTGCCAAATTGTTAACTAAAGCATAAAAAATTATATGAACGCATAGTAAATTTTATCGATTTTATTAAATTCTTAAATATTATTCAATAAAAAGCACTGAGAATAATTTAAAAATGAGAATATAAAATTATTAATTACGATAAATTTCTTCCGATTTTTTATTAATATCAAAAATATTTGTACTTTGGTAACGTAAACTAACAAAAACTCTAACTTTATGAAATTGAAATTAATTCTTCTCACATTGTTTTTTTGTAGCATTTCCTTTGCACAAACAACAATAACAGGAAAAGTGGTTGACAATACCAATCAACCAATTCCGGGAGCTAACATTAAAATTGTTGGCGAAGCCATTGGTACAACATCCGACTTTGACGGAAACTTCACCTTAACAACCCAAAAAAAGCCACCTTTTACAATTGAAATTTCTTCAATCGGTTTTTCAACTAAAACAGAAGAAATAAGGTCTAATAACCAAAAAGTAAATGCTGTCTTGGTAGAAGAAGAAACTAAATTAAACGAAATTGTTCTTTCAGCTTCTAGAGCACCTGAGCGAATTTTGGAATCGCCGGTTACTATTGAAAGAATGGGATTGCAGGAAATTAAAAATACAACATCTGCAACCTATTATGATGGTTTGGAAAATCTAAAAGAAGTACATTTTAATACAAGTAGTTTAAACTTTAAATCTATTAACACAAGAGGTTTTGCCACTGTTGCTAACACACGATTTATGCAATTAGTAGATGGGATGGATAACTCATCACCAGCACTAAACTTTGTGTTAGGAAATTTAATTGGGTTGTCTGAATTGGATGTGCATAGTGTTGAATTATTACCAGGTGCATCATCTGCTCTTTATGGTGCAAATGCATTTAATGGTATTTTATTTATGAATAGTAAAAGTCCTTTTACACACCAAGGAATTAGTTTCTATGCAAAATATGGAATGACTTCTCAAAAAGTTGCAGGAGATAATGATTATTGGGATTTTGGAATAAGAGCAGCACATGCGTTTTCAAAACATTTTGCTGCTAAAGCAAATTTTACTTATCTAAGAGCTACCGAATGGATTCCTGCTGATGAAAGAAGTATGTCAGGAGGAACAATAGGACATGCTAACAATCAAAATTATGATGGTTTAAATATTTACGGAGATGAAGTTACCACTTTCTTAAGAAACGTTGGTCAAGTTTCTAGAACAGGATATGCAGAAGAAGATTTGAATGACAACAAATTGGAAAATGTAAAGTTTGATGCTTCCATCCACATTAAACCATGGGACGATGATTTTGAAATTATCGCTACTCACAAAATTGGTTTAGGAAACACTGTTTATCAAGGAGCAAACAGATATCGATTAGAGAACTTTATCATGCAACAAAGTAAATTAGAAATTAAAAATAGAAATTTCTTTGTACGTGGATACATTACAACTGAAAATGCAGGAGATTCTTATGACATGCGATTTGCAGCATGGAATGTTAACAGACAATGGAAGTCTGATACTGGATGGTTTACCGATTATGCAACCGCTTTTTTGCAATCTCAAATTGGTCTAGGGTTTGATGCAGTTCAAGCTTCTCAGTATGCTAGAGGTTTTGCTGACTATAATCAAACGGAAATACCTGGATTAGGAGCAAATCCACTTGGTTTAACGCCAAATGGACAAGCGAGATTTATGCCGGGTACGCCTGAATTCCAAAACGCATTAGCAGCAGTAACTGCTGATCCGGATTTAAGAACAGGAGCAAAATTTAAAGATGAATCTAGAATTTATCATTCAGATGTAAATTATAATTTTAAAGAATTAATCAAGTTTGCCGAAATCCAATTAGGAGGTTCATATAGAATGTATGAATTAAATTCAGATGGAACTATTTTCACTGATTATGATGGGCCAATTAGATACAGAGAATATGGAGCCTACGCTCAAATTCAAAAGAAATTTTTAAAAGATGAACGCTTAAAATTTACAGGGTCTATTCGTTATGATAAATCTGAAAATTTTGACGGACAATATTCTCCGAGAGTATCATTTGTGTATTCAGCTGGAGAACAAAAAAATCATAACTTTAGAGCTTCTTTTCAAACCGGTTTTAGAAATCCAACTACACAAGATCAATACATTGGTTTAGATTTAGGACCGTTTGCTTTAATTGGTTCAACTCCAGACAATCTTTTTCGTTATGTTGAAACTTTAAATGTAAGTCAGCAAGGACAAACATTGCCAGGAGTTTCTCCAACAGTAACATTTACTGGAGCAGATGCTTATAATAACGATTTATATACTGCAACTTCGGCAGCTCTTTTTGGTGTAACTCAAGACCCAGCTGTTTTAGAAGTAGCAAATGTAGCTTTAGTAAAACCAGAGTTTGTAAAAGCATTTGAAGTGGGATATAAGTCTGTTTTAGAAAGTGGTTTGTCTGTAGATGTTAATGCTTATTATAATATTTATGATGATTTCATGAGTACTTCACGTGTAATAAAGCCTTACTACGGAACAGTTGGAACAGATTTAAGTGATCCAAACGTGTTATTGTCTTTACAAGCATTGGCTAATGGTGACCGTAGAGTTTATCAAGTGTACACAAACACAACAGAAACAGTAACTTCTTTAGGTTTTGGTGTTGGTTTGTCTAAAAAAGTTTTTGGTAATTATGAAGTAGGAGTAAACTACAATCATGCTCAATTTGAGTTTGATCAATCAAAAGACCCTTCGTTTATTGCTGGATTTAATACACCAAAACACAGAGTTAAAGCTTCTGTAAGCAACACAAATCTATTTAAAAACTTCGGATTTGGAGTGAATGCAAGATGGAGTGATGAATATTTATGGCAGTCTTCATTCGCAGATGGATTAATTCCTGCAATTACTGTGTTTGATGCACAAATTACTTACAGTGTTCCTTCAATTAAATCAGTATTTAAGTTAAGTGGAGCAAATATTGGAGGAGGCGATTATCTTCAAGTAATTGGTGCAGGAAGAATTGGTCAACAATATTTAATTGGATGGACAATCAATCCATAAGAATTATTTAATTTAAAAAAGTAAGAAATCATGATAAAAAATTTCAAATTGCTACTTCTAGTATCCTTAGGATTTGTAGCTTGTACTCAAGATGAAGAAGATATTTCAGGTATTTTGCCGGAAGAACCGCCTGTAACTGCAGGAAGTGCCGACTTTTCAAAATATGTAGCCTTAGGAAATTCTCTAACAGCCGGATTTAGTGATGGTGCTTTGTTTATTAAAGGACAAGAAAATAGTTATGCAAAATTATTGGCAGATCAGTTTGCTTTAGCTGGTGGAGGAGAGTTCAAAATTCCTTATATGAACGATAATGTTGGAGGTTTGCTTTTTGGAGGAATGCAAAATAGTTCATTTGGTCCAAGATTAATTTTTAATGGCACTGCTCCAGTTCCTTTACCGGGCGGAACACCTACGACAGAAACATTTAATGTAATCCCTGGTCCATTTAATAATCTTGGTGTGCCTGGAGCAAAAAGTTTTCATCTATTAGCTCCTGGTTACGGTAATCCTGCCAACTTACCAGCTGCAGCGAATCCTTATTTTGTTAGAATGGCATCTTCACCAACAACTTCTGTTCTAGCAGATGCAATGGCACAAAATCCAACTTTCTTTTCTTTATGGATTGGAAATAACGACGTATTAGGTTATGCTTTATCTGGTGGTGATGGCACAAATCCAATTACTGATGAAGCAACTTTTACTGTTGCTATCAATACATTAATTACAACATTAACATCTAATGAAGCTAAAGGGGTTGTTGCTAATATTCCAGATGTAAAGACAATTCCACATTTTAAAGTTGTTCCATATAATCCTTTGAGCCCATCAAACCCTTCATTTGGGCCACTAATTCCGACTCTTAATGCAACTTTTGCTCAACTAAATCAAGCTTTTGCATTTTTAGGAGTTCCTGAAAGATCAATTCAATTTAATACAAATTCTAATAGTGCTGTTGTTGTACATGACGAATCGATAGCTAATATATCTACTCAACTTACAGCCGTCCTTCAAGGTGGTGGTTTAGACCCAATGACTGCCGCTTTATTTGGAAGTCAGTTTGGGCAATGCAGACAAGCAACTCCAAATGACTTGTTTGTTCTGCCTGCATCAAGTATAATTGGTCAAGTAAATACAACTCGTTATACTCAATTGGTAGGAATGGGAGTGCCGGCTGAAACAGCAGGTCAGCTTTCAGTTAATGGAGTTACTTTTCCATTAGAAGACAAATGGGTTTTATTGCCAAGTGAACAAGCTGAATTAGCAGCTGCAACAAGTACTTTCAATACGATTATTAAAAATACAACCGAAGATAAAGGTTTAGCATTTGTTGATGCTTTTGCCTTATTAACTCAACTATCAACAACTGGAATACGTTTTGATAATTTCCACATGACCAATTCATTTGTAACAGGTGGAGCATTTTCGTTAGACGGAATTCATATTACTGCGAGAGGAAATGCTTATATCGCCAATAAATTTGCTGAAGCAATCAACGCAAAATATGGTTCAACTCTTCGAATGAACAAAATGCAAGATTTTCAAATTCATTATCCACCAATTTTAAATTAATAAATTCATTTAT
Source organism: Flavobacterium sp. T50_26 (assembly GCF_057652995.1). Lineage (NCBI taxonomy): Bacteria > Pseudomonadati > Bacteroidota > Flavobacteriia > Flavobacteriales > Flavobacteriaceae > Flavobacterium > Flavobacterium sp. T50_26. The sequence goes on along the minus strand of NZ_JBYFCC010000023.1, from coordinate 31,197 downwards.
TTATTATAGATTCCAAAACCACCTCTAACCCAGGTGGTTTTTTTATTTTCCTACACTATTTTTAGGTCTAGAGAGGCATTACTTCGAATACTTCAAAAAAACCTAAAAAAAACATTCGTTTACTATTGATTTTATATTTTTAAAAATTATCTTTGCACTCTGAAAAAAGACGTGTTTTAAATAAACATAAATAGCTATTAAATAAATACATACGCAATGTCAAAAGTAATAGGAAAAGTTGCCCAAATCATCGGACCGGTTGTAGACGTAGTGTTCGATTCTAAAGTTGCCGATTTACCAAAAATTTATGATTCATTAGAAATCATAAAAAAAGATGGTTCAAAATTAGTATTAGAAGTTCAGTCACACATTGGCGAAGACACCGTGAGAACAATCTCTATGGACTCTACCGACGGATTAAGCCGTGGTACAGAAGTAGAAGGAACCGGTGCTCCAATTCAAATGCCAATCGGTGCAGATATCTACGGAAGACTTTTCAACGTAATTGGTGATGCAATCGACGGATTAGGCGATTTACCAAAAGCAGGTGCAGACGGAATTTCAATCCACAGACCAGCTCCAAAATTTGACCAATTATCAACTTCTACTGAAGTTTTATTCACAGGTATCAAAGTAATCGACCTTATCGAACCTTACGCAAAAGGAGGAAAAATCGGTTTGTTCGGTGGTGCCGGTGTAGGTAAAACTGTATTGATTCAGGAGTTAATCAACAATATCGCAAAAGGTCACGGTGGTCTTTCTGTATTCGCAGGAGTAGGAGAAAGAACACGTGAAGGAAATGACTTACTTCGTGAGATGTTAGAGTCAGGAATTATAAAATACGGAGAAGAATTCATGCACTCTATGGAAAATGGAGGATGGGATTTATCCAAAGTTGACAAATTAGGTATGAGAGAGTCTAAAGCTACTTTCGTATTCGGACAAATGAACGAACCACCGGGAGCTCGTGCTCGTGTGGCGTTATCCGGACTTTCTATCGCAGAATATTTCCGTGATGGTGCAGGTTCAGATCAAGGAAAAGACGTGCTTTTCTTCGTAGACAACATTTTCCGTTTCACCCAAGCAGGTTCTGAGGTTTCGGCTCTTTTAGGTCGTATGCCATCTGCGGTAGGTTACCAACCAACATTAGCAACAGAAATGGGTGCAATGCAAGAGCGAATTACATCAACAAATAAAGGTTCTATTACATCTGTACAAGCGGTTTATGTTCCTGCGGATGACTTAACTGACCCAGCTCCGGCAACAACCTTTGCTCACTTAGATGCAACAACCGTATTGTCGCGTAAAATTGCCGAGTTAGGTATTTATCCAGCGGTAGATCCATTGGATTCTACTTCAAGAATTTTAACTGCTCAAATCTTAGGTGATGAGCATTATGATTGTGCACAAAGAGTAAAAGAAATTCTTCAAAAATACAAACAATTACAAGATATCATCGCGATTCTTGGTATGGAAGAATTATCAGAAGAAGATAAATTATCCGTATCACGTGCTCGTCGTGTGCAACGTTTCTTGTCTCAACCATTCCACGTGGCAGAGCAATTTACAGGTATCCCAGGCGTTTTAGTAGATATCAAAGACACCATCAAAGGATTCAACATGATTATGGACGGAGAATTAGATCATCTTCCTGAGGCTGCTTTCAACTTGAAAGGAACCATCGAAGATGCCATCGAAGCCGGACAAAAAATGTTAGCAGAAGCATAAATAGTAGGCAGTAATTAGTAAGCAGTATACAGACTGACCACTAAAAACTGACCACTGAACACTTAATAAATATGATTTTAGAAATAGTATCCCCGGAAGCCACTTTATTTCAAGGCGAAATCACTTCAATCACCCTACCAGGCGTTGACGGTTCGTTTCAAATTCTAAATAATCACGCACCCATCGTTTCTATTTTAAACCAAGGAACTATCAAAATTGTAGCTCCAAGTTTCAAAATTAGCAAAGACGTAGCCGGAAAGTTTACCAAACTAAACGAACAAACCTACACGTTGGAAATCAATTCGGGAACAATCGAAATGAAAGACAACAAAGTAATCGTGTTAGCCGACTAAACGTTTTCAAAACAATAAATACAAAAGTCATACAGCAATGTGTGACTTTTTTTTATGAGCTATTTCCCGCTATCCGTTACAAGCTTTTTTGTCTTGTTGCTTTTTTCTAAGGCAAAAAAGTAGCTCCCAAGGTCGCTCTTTTTTGCCAATAAAAAATGCAACAATCCTGCAAAAGGCTTTTCACTTCTATCGGGGCTACAACCGCCTTCGAAACCAATTCCATTCAATTTCTTCCAAATTCAACTTTCAATTCGTACATTTGAAAATCAATTCAATAATCATGTCAAAAGATAAAAAAGGAGTTTACACCGGCATCATCGAAAAAGATGAAAAAGGAAATTATTTCTGTGGAGAATATTTGTTAGACTACAAATACACCGTAGCTAATTTCAAACTTGGCGATGAAATTAACATCAAATCGGTAATCGAAAACCCGAGCGATATCAGTTATAATCAATACCCAAAAAAATCTAAGAATTTCTTTTTAGCAAACGATAAAAAGTAAGTCCAGTGATAGCATTACTTCGAACAACATCCGATCATGCAGATTTTCAAAAATTGGTTGTTCAATTCGATGCTTATTTGCAGGTTATTGATGGAGAGGATCATGCGTTTTATTCCCAATTTAATAAATCAAATTTGTTGAAAAATGCTTTAGTAGCCTATGAGAATAATGTTACTGTTGGTATTGGAGCTTACAAAGAATACGATGCTGAAACAATAGAAATAAAAAGAATGTTTACCTTTCCCGAACAAAGAGGAAAAGGAATAGCAAAAACTATTTTAACCGAATTGGAAAATTGGGCAAGAGAAGAAAACTATTCAAAAGCTATTCTTGAAACTGGTATCGAGCTAAAAGATGCCATTTCTTTATATCAAAAAATGGGCTATCAGGTTATTGAAAATTACGGTCAATACATCGGCGTTGAAAATAGTATTTGCATGAAAAAGCAACTTTAGAATAAGAAGTTATTATAAAATTTAAATTATGAAGTGGGAACAACTTTTATCCTTAAAACGTCAAGGCGATAAAGGAAAACGACTAAGAATAGAACAAGACGACACCCGTTTAGGCTTTGAAGTCGATTATGACAGGATTATTTTCTCTGCTGCTTTTCGTAGTCTACAAGACAAAACACAAGTTATCCCGCTTTCAAAAACCGATTTTGTTCACACACGTTTGACACATAGTTTGGAAGTTTCCGTTGTTGGTCGCTCCATCGGGCGATTGGTGGGGAAAAAAATCATCGAAAAATATCCTTATCTCAAAGAAGCTCACGGTTTTCACATGAACGACTTTGGAGCCATTGTAGCCGCCGCTTGTTTGGCTCACGACATCGGAAATCCTCCTTTCGGACATTCAGGTGAAAAAGCCATTGGCGAATATTTTAAAACCGGAAACGGGCAACAATACAAAGAGCAACTCACCGCCAAAGAATGGCAAGATTTAATCGATTTTGAAGGAAATGCAAATGGTTTTTCTGTGCTCACCGGAAACCGTGCCGGTATCGAAGGCGGATTGCGAATTTCGTATGCTACTTTGGGAGCATTTATGAAATATCCTAAAGAAAGTTTACCCAAAAAACCAACAAATGCCATTGCCGACAAAAAATACGGATTCTTTCAACAAGACAAAGCATTTTTTAAAGAAGTAGCTGAAGAATTAGGCTTGATTCCAAATAAATCCGGAGACGATTTGGGCTATGAACGTCATCCGTTAGCCTATTTAGTAGAAGCGGCAGATGATATTTGTTATACCATAATCGACTTTGAAGACGGAATCAATTTAGGCCTGGTAGAAGAAGATTTCGCCTTAGAATATTTAATTAAATTAGTAAAAGAAAGTATTGATGCATCCAAATACAACTCTTTAACTACCAAAGAAGACCGTATCAGCTATTTGCGAGCTTTGGCAATTGGAAGCTTAATCAATGATGCCGTTCGTGTTTTTATAGAAAATGAAGAGGCTATTTTGCAAGGAAAGTTCCCGTATGCGTTAACAGATAAAAGCAAGTACAAAGCTCAAATGGATGATATCATCAAATTGAGTGTAAAAAAGATTTACCAAAGTCAGGAAGTTATCCAAAAGGAAATTACGGGCTATCATATCATCAATAATTTATTAGACAAATTCATAACCGCTTTTAACAACAAGCACGAGGGGAAAATGTCTAATTATGATCAATTGTTGTTGAAACTTTTACCGGAAAAATACCAAGTGGAGAAAGCAAATTTATACGAAAGACTACTACATATTTCGCATTATATTTCATTACTAACTGATGGAAATGCTCTTTTGTTGAATAAAATTATTTCCTCCAATAATGCTTAAAAAGCATACGTAACGCCAATTCCTAATGCTTGTTTGAGTTGTAATTTCGGACCAACAGTAACTTGTTCGCCTGCAATTTCTTCTTTGGCTTTAATATCATCATCATAAATCATGTGGATACCAACATTTGCTTTAACATATTGATTAACAACCAAATCAACGCCTAATTGCCAGTCGACATCTACATTTCCAAAGTTGTTTATGTAATCGGAATATAATGATAGACGGTGTTCAAAAAACATATTTTTATAAAACTCTTTCTTCCAATAACTATTAAAAAGCATACCAAATTCTGTTCTGGATTTGCGACCTCTTCTCAATAAATTTCCCTCTTCATCATAAATTGCTTTGGTTACACCAAACGAACCCATATCGGCTAAACGTTCGTCTAAAACAAGCGTTGTTTTTACAGTTAAAGGGGAAAAATAAAAATTCATATTCAAATCTTTCCTATTGTATTCAGAACCTGCACCCAGAAAAATATATGCAGGAGCAAATAATCTAGAAACCGGATCGTCTGTGTTTGGATAGGCATAACCATCCGTAAATTGCGTGTTAAAATTAAATCGGGCAGAATAATACCAATTAGAATTTGGTTCTTTTTTATAACCGTAATTAGAAAGCACTGAAAAAGCATCATCTGTTTTCCTTAATTCTCGACCTTCTTGCTTGTTAATACCATATCGTAGCGACATTTCATTATTCCAAATCACGTTTCCTCGAACATATTTTCTGGAAAAATCTCCTTTCACTAAGCCTGATACAGAGCTGTTTCCTCCGGCATTCCAATTCATAAAGGCAATCTGACTAAAGTCTAAACCGGCAATATTTTTCTTGGTCCAATACGTTGTATCTCGCGGAATTGTATCGCTTTCTGTTACAAGAGTTTGAGAAAAAAACAATTGCGAAACAAAAAGCATCAGAAATAGCAGAAAAAACCTCATTATTCTAAACAGTTGATTAGGAATGGCAAAAATGACCATTTTCAATAAGATGACAAAATGGAAGCTAAACTTTTCACATTAATTTCACTATATCGTTGTAGCTCTTCAACGGTTCCTTGTTCAATAAATTCGTCAGGAATTCCTAGTATCTGAACGTTATTTTTGTAATTATATTTTGATTTGAATTCAGCAATCGCAGAACCAAATCCGCCAATAATTGTTCCGTCTTCAATTGTAATGATACTTTCATATTCTTTAAAAATGGTATTTAAAAGCATTTCATCCAACGGTTTTACAAACGAAAAATCATACTGTGAAAATAATTCTGAATTTGAAATTTCATCGAATGCTAACGTTACATTTCTTCCAATAAAACCATTGGATAAAATCGCCACTTTTAATCCTTTTTTTAATAAAGTTGCTTTGCCAATTTCAATTCTTTGAAACGGTTGTTGCCAATCCACAATTTCTCCTCTTCCACGTGGATAACGAATCGCAATTGGATGATTTAAACCTAATTGAGCAGTGAAAAGTATATTTCGTAACTCAATTTCATTCCTTGGTGAAAAAATTATCATATTCGGGATGCATCGCAAATAAGCCAAATCATAAACACCGTGATGCGTGGCTCCGTCTTCGCCAACTAAACCGGCTCTGTCTAAACAAAAAATCACAGGAAGATTTTGCAATGCCACATCGTGAATTACTTGGTCGTACGCTCGTTGTAAAAACGTAGAGTAGATGTTGCAAAAAACAATCATTCCTTGTGTTGCCATTCCGGCTGATAAAGTCACAGCGTGTTGTTCTGCAATTCCAACATCAAAGGCTCTTTCAGGAAATGCATCCATCATAAATTTGAGCGAACTTCCCGTCGGCATTGCAGGAGTTATGCCAATAATTTTTTCGTTTTGTTGAGCCAATTCAACTAAAGTCAACCCAAAAACATCTTGAAATTTTGGAGGCAAATGGCTTTCTTCTTTTAAATGAATTTCGCCTGTAATTTTATCAAATTTCCCCGGAGCATGGTATTTCACTTGATCTTCTTCTGCTTTTTGAAGTCCTTTTCCTTTGGTGGTAATGACGTGTAAAAACTTTGGACCTTTCACTTTTTTCAACCGCTCCAATTCCGAAATAACCGCAAAAAGATCATGACCATCAATCGGTCCTGAATAATCAAAATTCAATGACTTAATCATATTATTTACTTTCGGATTTTTGCCTTCTTTTACTGCAGTCAAATAGTTTTTTAATGCTCCAACACTTGGGTCAATTCCAATTGCATTATCATTTAAAATCACTAATAAATTAGCATCGGTCACACCGGCATGATTCAAACCTTCAAACGCCATTCCGCTTGCAATCGACGCATCGCCAATCACGGCAATATGATGTTTGGTTTCGCCTTTCAATTGTGACGCAATCGCCATTCCCAAAGCTGCCGAAATAGACGTAGAAGAATGTCCAACACCAAACGTATCAAATTCACTTTCGCTTCGTTTCGGAAAACCGGAAATGCCATTTAATTGCCGATTAGTATGAAAAATAGATTTCCGTCCGGTTAAAATTTTGTGACCATATGCCTGATGACCCACATCCCAAACCAACAAATCTTGTGGTGTGTTGAACACATAATGCAAGGCAATTGTCAATTCTACCACACCCAAACTCGCACCCAAATGACCTTCTTTTACTGAAACAATATCAATGATAAAGTCACGCAGTTCTTGAGCCAATTGCGGAAGTTGATTTACGTTAAGTTTGCGTAAATCATCAGGTAAATTGATATGTGAAAGTAAATTTTCAACCATAAGGCAAATGTACGAATTGAAATTGTATTTTTGTTTCTATGGAAAACCCTTTCACCGACGAGTATTTTATGAAAAAAGCCCTGCAAGAAGCCGAAGTCGCTTTTGAACAAGGCGAAATTCCCGTAGGAGCCATCATTGTGGTAGAGAATAAAGTCATTGCCAGAACGCATAATTTAACTGAATTGCTCAATGATGTCACTGCTCACGCCGAAATGCAAGCCATCACTTCTGCGGCTAATTTCATTGGTGGGAAATATTTAAAAGGATGCACTTTGTATGTCACTTTAGAACCGTGTCAAATGTGTGCCGGAGCTTTGTATTGGAGTCAGATTTCCAAAATTGTGTTTGGAGCTCGTGATGAGCAACGTGGTTTTATGACTATGGGGACAAAATTACATCCCAAAACAGAAGTGGTTTCAGGGGTTTTAGCTCAAGAATCAGCCGATTTAATGCTACGTTTTTTTGCATCCAAACGGAAATAATTTTCTTTTTTTACCACGAATTCACTAATAAAATCTTCATTCGTTCATCTTTGATGAAATTCGAATAATCATAAATTTTAAGCAACAATAAAATTTGTGAATTCGTGGTAAAACTTCAAAATATATTTCTCGAAATCAAGTTAATTTATTCCAAAAATTCTTCTAAAAATAATTATCTTTAACACAATATTTGGAATACTTTTTGTGTTATTGCAGATAAGTACCCACTCTTTTTTTCGTTCCATTTTTAATCTTTTTGAACAATGTCAATCAAACGTTTGATGCAACTCCTTGTTGCGGTTGTAGTGCTACACTCTTGTGGCAAAAAAGAATCTACAGAAGATTTTAATTCTGATTTTTCATTGTTTCACGAATACATTCTGAATTTCAGTTCCGGTTTGGTTTCGGCCAATTCTGATATTCGTGTAACATTGGCTTTCGACAAACAGGAATGGCAGCCGAATCAGGAAATCGACAAAAGTTTGTTTGATATTTCGCCAAGCGTAAAAGGAAAAATGGTCGCCTTAGCCTCCAACACCATTGCCTTTGTGCCCGAAAAACCATTGGAACAAGATACTGAATACCGCATTGTTTTCAAATTATCCAAACTCATCAAAACTGAAAAAGGATTAGAAGAATTCAAATTTTCTATCAAAACTTTAAAACAAGATTTTATAGTAAATGTGATGGATTTGCAATCCTACAGCAGAGAATTGAATTACTTGAACGGAACAATTCAAACCAGCGATTTGATGGATTTTGCAACTGCTTCAAAACTCGTTGAAGCCACTCAAGATGGAAAAAAATTAAAAATTAAATTTGATAAATCACTCAGCACCAAAACGGAATTCAAATTTATTATCGATAGTATTCAGCGAAAAGTAGAAGATGATAAAATCGAAATTTCTTGGAACGGAAAACCATATAACATCGACCAAAAAGGAAGCGTAGAATATGAAATTCCCGGAAAAAATAACTTCAAAATTGTTGGAATGGAAGTGGGCGATGAAGACAACCAATCCCTATTCATCAATTTTACTGATCCCATCAAAAAAGGACAAGATTTACAAGGATTAGTTTCCGTTGAAACTGCTCAAACCACCAAATTTTTAATCGAAGGAAATCTATTAAAAGTCTTTTTCAGCGAACCACTGAAAGGCGATTTATTAGTAGAAGTTTTCCAAGGAATTACAAGCGACGAAGGTTATAAAATGAAAGAAACTTATTCGCAACGAGTAGCTTTCAACGAAATGAAACCAAATGTGCGATTTTCTAAAAACGGAACCATTTTACCAAGTTCAAACAACTTAAAAATTAATTTTGAATCGGCAAATCTTAAAGCGGTTGACGTAAAAGTGTATAAAATTTACCAAAACAATGTTCTCCAATTTTTACAAGATAATAATTTAAACGGAAACCGAAATTTGCGAAAAGTGGCTTCACCAATTGCCAAGCAAACCATCAATTTATTAAATAAAAAACTTCCGAATTACAGCAAATGGAATACGTTTGCTCTTGATTTATCTAAAATAATCACACCGGAACCGGGAGCGATTTATCGGGTTGAAATGTCATTCAAAAAAAGTTATTCATTGTTCAAATGTTCCGAAACAACAACTGATTCGGAAGAAGATCAAGAGGATGATAATGAAGAAGTACGTTCTAACGACGATGATTATTATGATTATTATTGGTATGATGATTACGATTGGTACGACAGCCAAGATGCCTGCCAAAACGATTATTTCCGTCGCAGACCAATCGGAATGAATGTGTTAGCTTCTGATTTAGGCGTAATTGCCAAACGTGGCGAAAATGGTTCTTATACCATTGCCGTAACCAACATTGTCAATACGCAACCCATTTCGGGAGCAACGGTTGAATTGTATGATTTTCAACAACAAAAAATTGCTTCAGGAACTTCTGATGCAGAAGGAATGGCTTCGTTTAAAGTTGACAAATATGCCTATTTTGCCCTCGTTTCAAAAGATAAACAAACCACTTACGTGAAATTAGACGAAGGTTATTCTCAATCGGTAAGTAATTTTGATGTGTCCGGAGAAAAATTACAAAAAGGACTCAAAGGGTATATCTATGGCGAAAGAGGGGTTTGGCGACCTGGCGATACATTGTTTTTGAGTTTTATGTTAAATGATGCCGCCAGCAAATTAGACAAATCACATCCCATCAAATTCAAATTAAATGATCCAACCGGAAAATTGACGTTTCAATCAGTTCAAAAATACAACGAACTGAATCATTACAAATTCATCATTCCAACTCGTGATTCTCATCCTACGGGAAGTTGGGAAGCAGTAATTAGCGTTGGTGGTGCTCGATTTTATAAAAACATCAAAATTGAAACCATCAAACCCAATCGATTAAAAATTAAAAATAAATTCGATTCCGAAATTTTATCCACATCCAAAACAAATGTCAGCGAAGTAGAAGTGGCTTGGTTGCACGGTGCCGTTGCCAAAGATTTAAAAATGGAAATGCAAGCCAAAATTATGCAACAAAAAACCGCTTTTAAAGGTTTCGCCAATTATAATTTCGACGATCCAATTCGTCAATTTGAAACAGAAGAAACGACAATTTATAACGGAAAAGTAAATTCGGAAGGAAAAGCAACCGTGAGTTTTCAACCGAAAGTAAGCAGTCAATCACCCGGAATGTTGAAAGCCAGTTTGATGACCAAAGTCTATGAAAACGGCGGCGATTTCAGTACCGATGTGATGGCAACAACACTTTCGCCTTATCAAACGTATGTCGGATTAAAAACTCCTGAAACCAACAAATACGGCTTACTAGAAACCGGAAAAATGAACCGTTACGACATTGTAACTGTCGATGAAAAAGGAAACCCAAAATCTGTGCAAAACCTGAAAGTGCAAGTTTATAAAGTAGAATGGCGTTGGTGGTGGGATGCGAGTTATGACAACCTTTCCAGTTATGTTTCATCCAATTCAACAACAGCATTTAAGAATTTTAATGTAAGCACCAATTCCACCGGAAAAGCTAGCGTTCAATTTAAAAATGATGAAAACGAATGGGGTCGTTATCTAATCAGAGTCACTGATGAACAAGGCGGTCACGCCACCGGTTCAACCGTGATGATTGATTGGCCATATTGGTCAGGAAAAACCAGAAATACCGACGCTTCCAATGCATCGATGTTGATGTTTTCAACCGATAAAAAAAAATACGCTGTGGGCGAAAAAGCCAAAATTTCCTTTCCATCCAGTGCAGGAGGAAGAGCTTTAATTTCGTTAGAAAATGGTTCTCGAGTAGTCAAAACCTTCTGGGCAACCACGCAAAAAGGCGAAACCAAAGTAGAAATTCCAATTACAGGTGAAATGGCTCCGAATGTGTTCGTTCACATTACCTTATTGCAACCGCACGCTTCTACGTTAAACGATTCACCGATTCGTTTATATGGAATTGTGCCAATTGAAGTCATCGATAAAAACACCATTCTCGAACCCCAAATTACTATGCCGGAAGTTTTACAACCGGAAGGAAAAACGAGCATCCGCGTAAGCGAAAAATCAGGAAAAGCAATGACATACACGTTGGCAATTGTGGATGATGGTTTACTCGATTTAACCCGTTTCAAAACCCCAAATGCTTGGAATAGTTTCTACACTCGTGAAGCGTTAGGCGTAAAAACCTGGGATATTTTTGATGAAGTAATTGGAGCCTACGGCGGGAGAATCAACCAAGTATTCAGCATAGGTGGTGACGAAGATTTGGGTGGAAGCAAAGCCAAAAAAGCCAATCGTTTTAAACCGGTTGTGATGTATTTTGGTCCATACAAATTAGAAAAGGGAAAATCCCAAACGCATAAAATCACGATGCCAAACTACGTCGGTTCGGTTCGAACAATGGTCGTAGCGGGAGATGTAAATTCAAGTGCGTACGGTGCAGCTGAAAAAACAACGCCGGTTAGAAAGCCGTTGATGGTCTTAGCTTCATTACCACGAAAAATTTCCCCAACCGAAAAAGTAACGTTACCCGTAACGATTTTTACGATGGAACCACAAGTGAAAAATGTTTCTTTACAAATCAAAACCAATAACGGAATTCGAGTAATTGGAAAAACTTCTCAAAGTTTATCCTTCGCTCAACCGGATGAAAAAATGGCGTATTTTGAGTTGGAAGTAGGCGAATTAACCGGATTGGCAAAAGTGCAAGTCATCGCCACTTCCGGAAACGAAAAAGCAACGTACGAAGTCGAACTTGATATCACGAATCCAAACCCGATTACGAATGAATTTACCGATATTGTTTTAGAACCAAACAGTTCAAAAACCATTTCCGTTTCCACCTTCGGTGTCGCCGGAAGCAACAAAGCTCAATTGGAAGTTTCGTCTTTCCCAACCATCGATTTCAGTAGAAGATTACAGTATTTAATCCAATATCCGCACGGTTGTTTGGAGCAAACCACGTCGAGTGTTTTCCCGCAATTGTATTTGGCTGATATTTTCGATTTAGATCAAAACCGTAAAAACGAAATCCAGAAAAACATCAAAATCGGAATCCAAAAATTAGGCGGTTTCCAAATTGCCAATGGCGGATTCTCGTATTGGAGCGGACAAAATTATGCCGATGATTGGAGTTCGTCCTACGTAGGTCATTTCTTAATTGAAGCCGAGAAAAAAGGCTACGTTTTGCCTATCAATTTCAAATCAAAATGGATTGCTTATCAGCAAAAAGCGTCCAAAGAATGGCGATTGAACAAAGGCTATCACAACGATTTTGCTCAAGCCTATCGTTTGTACACCTTGGCTTTGGCGGGTTCGCCCGATATGGCTTCGATGAACCGTTTGCGTGAAACCACCGGAATTTCCAACGAAAGTAAATTGCGTTTAGCTGCTGCTTATGCGTTGGCGGGACAAAAACAAGCCGCTCAAACGCTATTCAATCAGAGCAAAATTGATGAAACAAACCAAAATCATTACTATTATTACGGTTCACCCGAACGAAATAAAGCAATGGCTTTGGAAACTTTATTGCTAACCGGAAACAAACAAAGAGCCTTCAAAATGGCGACCGATTTAGCCAAAAATATGGCTTCTGATCAATGGATGAGCACCCAAACAACGGCCTATTGCTTGTATGCGATGTCAAAATTTGCTCAACAAAACGGCGGAAAAGGTGTGGAAGTAACGTATTCATTAAATGGAAAATCGCAAACCATTACGACCGCAAAATCATTGGCAAACCGAAATTTAGAAATCAAAAACGGAAGCAATTCCATCACCATCAAAAACACCAAATCCAATACGTTGTATGTGCGAGTGCTCACGAGCGGAATTTTGCCAATTGGTCAAGAAAAAGCGATGCAAAGTAAATTATACACCAATCTCGTCTTCAAAAACCGAAGCGGAGCACAAGTCAACGTATCAAAAATCGCTCAAGGAACCGAGTTTATTGCCGAAATAACCATCCGAAACCAAACCAACGAACGCGTTGAAAATCTGGCATTAACCCAAATTATCCCATCAGGATTTGAAATTGTAAATACCCGTTTCACTGATTTTGGCAGTTTTGGCAACAACGTAGCCGACCACATCGACATTCGCGACGACCGCACCAATTTCTATTTTGGCCTCAAAGCCAACGAGTCCAGAACGTTCCGAGTGCTGTTAAACGCGTCCTATTTGGGCAACTACTATCTGCCCGGTATGCAAGCCGAAGCGATGTACGACAACACGTATGCGGCACGAACATTGGGTCAATGGGTGGAAGTGGTGAAGGAGTAGTTTCATTTGAAGCCAATCCCGCTTTCCATTCCAAGCTTGTTTGCCAAAGCTGTTTTTTCTAAGCCGCCCCAAGAGCTTCCTCTGGTCGCTTTGGGTCAGCAAGAAAAAAGCAGCTTTGGCGGCTCAAGGCTTTCCATTACAATCGGGGCTAGGAGATTGGAGTAAAAATATGATTCATACATTCAGGACTTTAATTACATTATACAAAATAGTTGTAATTCTAAATTTAGAAATTAAAATGAAAAGAATAATTTCAATATTTATTTTATGTTCGATTATTTATTCATGTGTTAGTAAACAAGATGAACAAGGCTACTGGACAATACATTTTGATGAAGTAAAAGACAGCTCGATTAATCCTGATGAATTATATTTTAAAAAAGATACATTAATAATTCAAAGTAGTCATTACTTTAAGCAGGTTGCTATCTACAAGAAAAAAAATGATACGATCTATTTAACTTTTAAAAATGGAATTGAAAAGAAGTATCCCTTTTCAATCATATCAGACAGTACTATAGCGTTTGCCAAAATGAAATTTATTAGAACCAATGAAGATAATCTTTCAAAAGCCGAGCCATATGAATTAATTGGATATCAATCAAAAAGCAGATTTACACCTCAATCTAATTCTACGATTATTCACTTAATTAAGTATAACTCTGAAGCTAAAGTGATATTGAATGACAAGATATCTGATTTAAGTTCAATTCCAGAATTTCTTAATTACGGACAAAATGATAAACCAAAATTATATCTGTATTTAGGAAAAGGGATTGAAATTAACGATTTAATTAAAACTTATTGTTGGATTTTGGTATGTGAAATTTATAAAGTAGAATTAATTACACATAGTGAATCATTTGAAGAGTTTCATACTGTAAACGATTACTTGTATGTTGAGGATAGTTTATTTATGAACTTTATTAAAGAAAATAAGATTCCACATTCAGAACTTTTACATAGTTTTAATATAGAAAGTGAATATATTAGTGAAAAGAAAGAATATTTTAAGAATGAATCAAATCAATCATCGATGATAGAATATTTAAAATTTATGGAAGAATTAAACCTTAGAGAAGAATAAGTTTCTATTTTCCTGCTTTGCTCTTGAAGTCTCTGACTTTGGAGCTTATAGTTTTGACAAATATGAACAACAAAAATTAGTTTTATCCCCGTGCTCAAAACCCTCCTCCATAAAACAAAAACCAAAATCCTCCAACACAAAATCAAATCTATTTTGATTTTGCTATTGTTAGTTGGTTATTATTTTTGTTTGCCACGAACACTTTTTAACGAACCGTATTCCACCGTTATCGAAAGTAAAGAAGGCAATCTATTAGGAGCAAAAATCGCTCGTGATGGGCAATGGCGGTTTCCGGCTTCGGATAGTGTGCCGGAGAAATTTCAACAATGCATTATCGCTTTTGAAGATCAGCATTTTAAGTATCATCCCGGTTTTAACCCGATTTCGATGTGGAATGCTTTTCGGCAAAACCGCAAAGCCAATCGCGTGGTTCGTGGCGGAAGTACATTAACTCAACAAGTCATTCGCCTTTCCCGAAAAGGAAAAAACAGAACTTATTTTGAAAAAGTCATCGAAGTGGTTTTGGCAACCCGCCTGGAACTTCGTCATTCAAAAAATAACATCCTAAAATTATATGCCGCTCACGCTCCGTTTGGTAGCAACGTGGTAGGATTAGAAATGGCTTCGTGGCGGTATTTTGGAGTGCAATCGCATCAATTATCGTGGGCAGAAACGGCTACGTTAGCAGTTTTGCCGAATGCTCCAAGTCTAATTTATCCCGGAAAAAACCAACAACGTTTACTCGAAAAACGCAATCGTTTATTGGCAAAATTATACGAAAATGAAGTGTTAGATCAACTTTCATACGAAATGGCTTTGCAAGAACCATTACCTCAAAAACCGTTTGACTTACCGCAAATGGCTCCGCATTTATTACAAAAAACAGCCAAAAAACAAGAAGGCCAAAAAGTAAAAACCACTATCGATTTTGCGTTGCAAGAACGATTGAATCAAATTGCTAAAAATTATTATTACCAATACAAACAAAATGAAGTGTACAATTTAGCCATTTTGGTTGTGGAAGTTGAAACCCGAAATATTGTAGGTTATGTTGGAAATGCTCCTACCGATAACAACCACCAAAAAGATGTCGATATTATTTCGGCACCACGAAGTTCAGGAAGTATTTTAAAACCGTTGCTTTTTGCCGGAATGTTAGACGAAGGCGAATTGTTACCCAACACATTAGTTCCCGATATTCCGACACAAATTTCAGGCTACAGTCCGCAAAACTTTAATCTAACCTATGATGGAGCGGTTCCGGCAAGAAGGGCTTTGTCACGATCATTAAATATTCCTTCCGTGTTGATGTTGCAGGATTTTGGCGTTTATCGGTTTTACGAACAATTGCAGCAATATGGTTTTACCACGATGAAAAAACATCCAAATCACTACGGATTATCACTCATTTTGGGTGGAGCAGAAACCAATTTATGGGATTTGTGTAAAACCTATTCCGGTCTGACAGGAACTTTAAATCAATACCAAAAAAACAAATTTCAATACCAAAAAAACGAATTTTCAGAGTTGAATTACGTCGCTGAAAACAAAATTGACTTCGGAAAATTATCTTATCAAAAAAATATTGTAGGAGCAGGGTCAATTTATTTAACCTACGAAGCAATGAAGGAAGTGAACCGTCCTGAAGGCGATGAAGCTTGGCGTTTTTATGACTCGTCGTTGCCTATTGCATGGAAAACCGGGACGAGTTTTGGTAATCGGGACGCTTGGGCTGTCGGAACAAGTTCCAAATATGTAGTCGGAATTTGGGTCGGAAATGCTACAGGAGAAGGTCGACCATCATTAACCGGTGTTAGTCACGCAGCTCCGATTTTGTTTGATGTCTTTAACTTATTGCCACGAAGTAATTGGTTTGAAAAGCCGTTGAACAATATGGAAGAAGCCGAAGTTTGTGCCAAAAGTGGTTTTTTAGCCTCAGAAAATTGTCCGAAAAACAAACAATGGATTCCGGTTTCGGCCAAACAAACAGAGCAATGCAACTATCATAAATTAGTTCATTTGGATAAACCCGAGCAATTTCGAGTAAACAGCAATTGTGAAAATGTGGATGAAATGGTCACTAAATCGTGGTTTGTTTTGCCTCCTGTGATGGAATGGTATTACAAAAGCAAAAATATGGATTATTGGGTGTTGCCGCCTTTTCGTAAAGATTGTGAGGACAATCAAACGCCGTTTATGGACTTTATTTATCCGAAAACAAATAGCAAAATCTATCTTACCAAAAACTTTGACAGCGAAGTGCAACCGGTCATCTTAAAAGTGGCTCATTCGCAACCCAACATCAAATTGTATTGGTATGTGAACAACACGTATTTGGGAATTACACAAAACTTTCACGAAATGCCGTTAAAAGCTACTTCCGGAATTCATTTTATTACTGTTGTGGATGAAAATGGGGGGGAGATTAAACGGAAAGTGGAAGTAGAGCGGGAAGATTAACACTTAATTTTTTTAGAATAAAAGTCAACTAATAATTTTTCAAAATAACTGCTATCCTCCATGTTTTCTAGAAATATTAATTTTGATATTAATTCAGAAGTTGAGCTAAATGAAATATTTTCATAATTTGAAACCTTATCTATACTATAATTTGATAGATGGACTAAAAGTTTTTGAGTTTCAGAAGTGTTGATTATAATATTTTTATGAATATATTTCTTTTCATTAGTATTCAAATAATTTACAAAATTAAAAATTGAAAATTCATTTTTTTGATAGCAATTTACATTGAGACTTAATTTTTTAAAATCTTTATCAAAGACAGTGCTTTTAGAGAAATGCAATGCATTATAAATTTCATCACTTAAATCTAATCTATTTAATGTAAATTGATTTTCATAGTTTATTAATCGTCCTGTGTTCAGAAGTTCGATTTCAACTATTTCATTTTTTTCATTAGACTTAGTTACTTTAGAAGGAATATTATTAATTAAAAAATACTCATTTACTTTTTTTGTGTTACACATATTTTTGTTTTTAAGGCACAAATTTATAACTGTTTTTTCGTAATTCAAAAAGACTTAGTAAACAGCTTTTTTAACTTAGTTAATTAGTAATTAGCTAATTAATAACGAAAGAGAATAGTGATTAAATGTAGTAAAGTAATCGTTGTTATAAGTATAGAATTATGTATTCATTACATCTTTATAGTGGATGAAAATGGGGAGAGATTAAACGGAAAGTGGAAGTGGTGAGAGAGTGAAAAAAAACCGCCTCAAATGGTGAGACGGTTTCTTAATATTTAGTTTTCTGCCACTTTTTCTTTATCAGTTACTTGTGGTGCATTTTTTTCTGATCGAGCACTTTTTTCTTTAGTATTTTCTGAAGTAGAAATTTCCGTATTTTCTTTTAATAGTGATTTATTTTCGACAGCTTCAACCTTTTTATTTTTGTTATAAATTCCTTTCCCATTAGATTGATTAAATAATTCAGGCATTAAATAATTTCCTTTATCATTTGAATCTTTATTGATTTCAACTTCTCTTTTTTCCGGAAATTGTTGAAGATATAAGTCATTTCGTTCAGCATAAACTTGCCATGATATTTTTTGATTAGGAAGTCCTCCTGCAATTTTAAATTGATTGTTATTTATTTCATCTTTAATATATACATCTGATTTTGAACCAATTGATGTTAAATTATAAGAAAAATTAGTGTTGATATCTTCAAAATAGTTAGGAAGTGTCACGATGGCTTCTCCATTAGCATCTAAAACAACATTTCCACGATAAACGTTAAGCACTTCATTTGATTCCAATGCAAAGTGACGCAAATATTTGTTTGCAGGATCAGTAGGATGGTCGATATAAAAAGGTTTTATTCCTGATGCTCCCATATCACCATTAGCAAAAACAGCAAATCCGGCAGAACCTGCAGGTGTTTGACCAACAATTCCATCACCTGTTAAACCAGTATTTATACCAACAATTGCTTCACCAGTGGATGAGTTTTGACCTTGAACACCAACGCCAGCACCTGTATTAAAGCCTATAACGCCAGAACCCGTTGTTACACTTTGTCCTTGAACGCCTACTCCGGTTCCTGTATTAAACCCTATTACACCAATTCCGGTTGTGGCACTTTGTCCTTCAATACCACGACCTGTTCCGGTATTATTACCTAAAACTGCATTTCCTGCTCCATTGTTAAATCCAAAAACGCCAATTCCGGTTGATACACTTTGGCCTCTAACTCCTACGCCAGTGCCTGAGTTTTCACCCCAAACACCATTTCCGGTTCCAGTATTTGTTCCTAATACACCTGTTGCGGTAGTGGCACTTTGACCTCTAACACCAAATGCATTTGCTCCTGTAGTACTACCAAAAACACCTATTCCGGATGCATTATCATTAATTCCCCAAACTCCGTAACGATTTGCCGCTGTTGATTCACCTATAACACCATCTCCACCAGTATTGTTTGCAAAGCCATAAACTCCCGTTCCATTTGTACCAGTAGCTTGACCGTAAACACCATTACCAAGATTTCCAGTTGTATTTCCCCAAACACCAGTTCCACCTGCACCATTACTTGTTCCATAGGAACCTGCACCATTTGCTACATTGGCCACTCCAAAAACACCAGCACCAATTGCACCTGCTGTTTGACCATATACACCTGTGCCAGTACTTGTATTATTACCGACTACACCAATACCATTTGCATTGCTAGTTAGACCATATACACCTTCTCCTGCACCACTATTTTGACCATAAACTGCACTACCTGTTCCAGTAGCATTTCCTGCAATGCCATCATTGTTTCCTGTAGCTAAAGTATAAAAAGTAGAAGTTGCAAAAGCAGTCGCAGAATTCACTATCACTTGTCCAGTTGCATTAATTCTTAATCTTTCAGTTGAGGCAGTTGAAAACCCTAAAATATTTGCTCCAATTCTATACATTCCCATGGTTGAGCCTGCGGCTGGAGTCCATGAATAGGTGGGTTGAGCGGCATCTCCGTCATTGTAACTTCTTAATCTACCATTGCTTGTAAAGTTAAATCGTTCATTGTTGCCTGTTCGCACTCTAAAATCTATAGCGTCAGTTGTACCAATAAAATTTGTTGCAGCTACAGTTCCGCTATTACCGGTTGTGAGCCAAGCAAAGCCATTTAATGCTGCAGATGGAGATTGAAAACTTAGAGCACCAACGGCATTGTATTGCAGAATTTGATTACCAACTGTGGCAGGTCTAGTTGTTGGAAAAGAGTAGCCATTCGTTGCGACACTGGGATTTCCAATTTGAAATTGGCTGTTTGTTCGTAATATTTTTGCTCCAGTTGTAAATTCTCCATAAATTAGAGCATTGTCAGCATTTGCATTTGAATTTTCAATGTAGAGTTTGTTGCTTCCTGTTTCAGAATAGCCAGCTTGATTTCCAATTGCAACATTATTGTTTCCTGTTGAATTGCTAAAAAGAGATTGATAACCAATAGCAGTATTGTTTGACCCGGTTGTATTATTTCTAATTGATTGTACTCCAAAACCACTATTATAATTACCGGTTGTGTTTGCAAACAAACTATTTACTCCAACAGAAACATTTTCAACACCAATAGTGTTACTTATTAATGATGCTCTACCAACCGCTGTATTAAAATCGCCGGTAGTATTATCTCGTAAAGCTATATAACCTAATCCTGTATTTGAACTGCCTGTAGTATTGGTTGTTAAAGAGTTTCGTCCAATAGAGGTGTTTTGATTTCCAGTTGTATTACTATACAAAGAACCGGCACCCATTGCTACATTTTCTCCGCCGGTAGTATTTAAAAACATAGTGTTTTCGCCAATCGCAGTATTTCTTGTGCCTGTTGTGTTGACATTTAAAACATTGGCTCCAATTGCTGTATTTCTAGTTCCAGTTGTTGTGGGATTTAATGAGTTTAAGCCAAAAGAGGTGTTGTCTAAGCCTAATCTTCCGGCTCTTAAATTATTTCTTCTGAAGATTAAATCAGTATCGTCGGTTGTGCCCAAGAAATTGGTTGACGAGGAAGTTCCGCTATTGCCAATTAAGGACCAATCGTTACTAATTCCTGCTGCAATTTTTTCCCAAATTGTTCCGTTAAAAAAATAAAAGCCAACTGAAGTAACATTTACAGTTGTGCCACCAGCTGTACCCGAAGCAACATCATTAATGTAAACCAATGTTGAAGTTGGAGTTGCTGCCATTAGCTGAGCTCTTTCTCTTGATACTCTTGGTATTAAAATGCCATCAACGTTTGTGGCTGTTCCGGTTGGATTAGTTGCTGTTACATCTAATGTTGCAGCGGGAGAAGTTGTTCCAACGCCTACTTGTGCGTTTACAAATAAACTGCTAATTACTAGAAATAAAGGTGCTATTTTCTTCATCATCAAAATATAATTTAATGGCGTTATTAATTATTTATTAGCTTGTAGGTTATTTTGATTTGTATAACAAAGTTAGTGCTATTTGTGATATAAAAACATATCTTATAAAAATTATTAATATATCATATAAAATCTTAAAAAAATTCTAATTTTTAGAGATATTACTGTTTTATTAACTTTTTAGTTTGATTTTGAAGCAAAATATAGTTGTTGATTTTGAAGATTGAAGCAAAAAGCACAAATAAAAATGATGAAATAATTAATTTTCTTTTAAAAAAAAGCTAATGAATTGTTGCTCAACCGTTCCGATAATTTTTCTAGAAAATCGTTCATTCGTAATATAAAAATCAATACCATTCGTTGAGCTGATGGCTTCAATTTGATGAAAAGGTAATTTGAGTTTTATTTTTCGTTGATTAGCTTTTTCAAAATTTAAATCCTTTAAGTCAGCAATTAAATACATAAAAGGGTTTAGTTTTTTGTTATGTCCGCAAAGAGCGATGAGGTTTTTTTCTTCCACAAAAGTGGCTCCGGTGATTAAACCTTTTACTTTTAGGGTTGTAATGTGTTCAGCTGAATAATTTCCGGGATTTTTAGGCAAACGATAAACAGCACTTTGGTTATTTTTCCATTGTTTGGTAAACAAAACCAATTCATTTTCGGTGGCGACAAAAGCTTCACAATCAAAGTCGGTTGAGTTGCTTTTTTGTTTTGAAAAATCAGTTTGTTCAGGATAAGAAAAAGTAATTATTTCTATTTTAGGATTGTCAAAAAGTGAATCTTTTGCGATTTTATAAATGGTTAAATCGGTTCGATTTCCACTCGCATTATTACCAAAATCGCCTAAATAAAAGTGGGTTTTGTCTTGTGTGAGTTCTTCCCAATCTTTGTTTTTTATACCATTTAATTTTATCTTTTTTGTAATTAGACCCTTTTTATCCAATTGATAAAGATGTAAATCCGTATCATCATTATGTGTATAAAAATGATTTTCCCATTCCACTAAACCCGAAGTTTCGTTCAATGTGTCACTAAAAATAGCAGAAGTAAATTCTTTTATTTTTAATCGTTTATAACAACAACTACCATCATTTTCAATAGCATTTGCATCGTAATTTCTAGCCAAAAAATCGGTACAGCCTGATTGAGCTGAGGTTGTGGTTTGGAAGATTATCCAAGAAGTAAGGAGTAGTAAGAATTTTATTTTCATAGGATAAATGTTAGTAAACCTCCCCCCGACCCCTCCAAAGGAGGGGGAGACGAGACGTTGAAAATCTTTATCAATTATCAGTTTTTATGAAATCAACAAACAATTATTTCTTGATACAAAATTTAAAATTAGTGCAAATTCGTGAAATCTGTGTCAAAAGAAGATTTCTCTGTGAAATTTATAACAAGAAATTCATTGGTGTAAATTAGTGAAATCCGTGTCAAAAAATTAAAATCTGTGAAATTTATCCAAAAAAAAAACGCCCACCAAAAGGCAGACGTTCATTTTTATTCTTTTATTACATTACCTTCTTTATCATAAAATTGGTATTGTAAAAACGTGTAAGCATCACGAGGTATAATTTTCACCCATTTTTTATGTTCAAAAAACCATTTTGAACGTAATGATGGAAAACCTTTGGTTAGGTATGCGGCCACAAAAGGATGGGCATTAAGCACCAACTTTTTGTGATTTTTTAGTCGTTCAACATCAAGATTAATTTTATCAATCACTTGAATTGGAGCATCTATTTCTCCGCTTCCGTTGTTTGGATCTTCTTCTCTTGTTTTAATGTTAACTTCCGGTCTTACGCGTTGACGTGTGATTTGGATTAATCCAAACTTACTTGGCGGTAAGATTTTGTGTTTTGCTTTGTCATCGCTCATTTCTTCTCGTAAGAAATCAAAAAGCACTTTTCGGTTTTCGGGATTTTGCATATCGATAAAATCGACAACAATAATTCCGCCCATATCTCGCAAACGCAATTGTCTGGCAACTTCTGCTGCAGCAATCATATTTACTTCTAAGGCTGTGTCTTCCTGATTTTGAGCTTTGTTAGAACGATTTCCACTATTCACATCTATAACGTGAAGAGCTTCAGTATGTTCAATAATCAAATAAGCTCCTTTGCTCATCGATACCGTTCTACCAAAAGACGTTTTTATTTGTCTTTCAATATGGTATTTTTCAAAGATGGGTAACTCTTTTGATTGATACAACTTGACAATAGATACTTTTGTTGGATCAATTTCTTCAATTGATTCTTTTGTTTGCTCAAACAACTCTTCATCGTCTATATAAATTCCGGTAAAAGAATCATTAAACACGTCGCGTAAAATGGATGAAGCTCTGTTCATTTCACTTAATACTTTTGACGGATGATGAGCCGTTGGTAATTTTTTACACATGGCAGTCCATTTACTGAGTAAATTCTGCATGTCTTGGTCTAGTTCGGCTATTTTTTTGCCTTCTGCTACTGTGCGAACAATAACACCAAATCCTTTAGGCTTGATAGATTGTACAAGTTTCTTTAAACGGTCTTTTTCTTCTTTTGAATCTATTTTTTGAGAAACAGAAACGCGATCAGAAAAAGGAACCAGAACGATATATCTTCCCGCCAAGGAAAGCTCGGAGCTAATTCTTGGACCTTTGGTTGAGATAGGTTCTTTAACGATTTGTACTAAAACCGACTGGTTGGCACTCAACACATCTGTGATGATACCATCTTTGTCGATTTCTTTTTCAAACTGAAAGTTTTTAAGGGAGAAATCTTTTTGTTTACCTGTGCTTACAAGTTTTGTGAATTTCAACATCGAAGCTAAGTTAGGACCTAAATCGTGGTAATGTAAAAAGGCATCTTTTTCAAAGCCTAAATTTACAAAAGCCGCATTAAGCCCCGGAACCGGTTTTCTGATTTTGGCAATAAAAATATCACCCACCTGAAAGCCGCTCTTTTGCTCTTCTTCTTTGTGTAATTCTACTAGTTTTCCATCTTTTAATAAGGCAAAATCTACAGCTTCAGAACCTGACCTGATGATCAATTCTTTATTCACGTTGTAAATTTTTATCCAAACATAATAGTTATCGGTTTTTAGTTGTAAGTGACGAATTAACCCGCAACTTGCAACTCGCAACCAATCAACCTAAAGTTAGGATGGATTAAACAATATTTTAAACAGGTAGTTTGTACCCGGTGAAACAGTTATTGTTTTTTACTGTTTCATTTCAAAGAACTTTTTGTAAAAGAAAAAAGTAGTTTACACTACTTTTTCTTTTTGTGACGGTTAGCTCTCGCTCTTTTCTTGCGTTTGTGCGTTGCTACCTTATGTCTTTTTCTCTTTTTTCCACTTGGCATAGTGTGATCTTTTTGGTATTAATAAATGAGTTATACTGCTACTTCAGTGTTGGTTTTCACACCTTCTACAAATACTTTTGCAGGTTTGAATGCCGGAATGTTGTGAGCAGGAATTTTGATTGTTGTGTTTTTTGAAATGTTTCTTCCTGTTTTTTCAGCTCTTGTTTTGATGATAAAACTTCCAAAACCTCTTAAGTAAACATTGTCTCCAGTTTCTAATGAGTTTTTAACTTCTTCCATAAAAGACTCTACTGTTGCTTGAACATCTCCTTTTTCAAGTCCTAATTTTTCTGAAATCTTCGCTACGATATCTGCTTTCGTCATTTTCTTGCGTGTTAAATTTTATGTGTAAATTTTTGAGAGTGCAAATATACAAATTAAAAAAACAAATATTCAAGCATAATTGATTAAAATTTAATTACATAAACTTATACTTTTGTTAACCAATTCAATTTTATGACTTTTTCTAATCGGCTTATTCAATGGTATTTAGAAAACAAACGCAATTTACCATGGCGAAATACCACGAATCCTTACAAAATCTGGCTCTCAGAAATCATTTTGCAACAAACGCGAGTGGCTCAAGGTTTACCCTATTATGAACGATTTGTAGAAACTTTTCCAACCGTTTTTGATTTAGCAAATGCTTCTGAAGAACAAGTTTTAAAACTTTGGCAGGGATTAGGCTATTATTCAAGAGGAAGAAATTTACACAAAACAGCACAAATTATCGCTTTTGATCTTAACGGAACGTTTCCAAAAACCTACACCGAATTATTAAAATTAAAAGGAATTGGAACTTACACCGCCGCTGCTATTGCTTCTTTTAGTCAAAAAGAAGTGGTTCCAGTTGTGGATGGAAATGTTTTTCGCGTATTAGCCCGTTATTTTGATGTGGAAACCGATATTTCATCGGCTACAGCCAAAAAAGAATTTATCGCATTAGCCAATGAAATCATCGATAAAAAACGGCCGGATTTGTTTAATCAAGCGTTGATGGAATTTGGAGCATTGCAATGTGTTCCCAAAAATCCAAATTGTTTACAATGTATTTTTAACGAAAGTTGTGGTGCATTACAAAAGAAAAAAGTAGATTTGCTTCCAATAAAATTAAAAAAAACAAAAGTTACCGAACGGTTTTTAAATTATTTGGTTTTGGAAGATGAAAGTGGTAATTCACTCATTCAACAACGATCATCAAATGGTATTTGGCAGAATTTATATGAATTCCCGTTAATTGAATCTGAAAAAGAATTGAGTGAAAAAGAGATAATTGAAAAAATTTCTGCAACCTCTTTTCTTACAAATAAATTGATTTCGATAAAACCGTTTGATGAAAAAAGTGTTTTACACCTATTATCACATCAACGGTTGAAAATCAGGTTTTGGGAAATAAAACTGGATGGCAGTATTGAAAATGGCATGTCTAAAGAAGCATTAAAAAAATTTCCATTTCCAATTGTAATTTTTAATTTTATTGAAAAGAATTTCTAAACTGTTATTAAATTTGTAACTTTGATATAATCCAAAAAATCAACTTAAATATATTATGAATGGAACTTTAAACAAAGTGATGCTAATAGGTCACTTAGGAGACGACGTAAAAATGCACTATTTCGATGGTGGCAATTGTATTGGAAGATTTCCGTTGGCAACAAATGAAGTCTATATTAACAAAACAACCAACGAAAAATTAACTTCAACAGAATGGCATAATTTGGTGGTGCGAAACAAAGCCGCCGAAATTTGCGAAAAATACCTTTCTAAAGGAGATAAAATTTATGTAGAGGGAAGAATTAAGTCAAGACAATGGCAGGCTGAAGACGGTCAAACCAAATATACAACTGAAATTCAAGTGACTGAGTTTACTTTTTTAACAACAAAAAAAGAAACAGAGCTTCATAAACAAAATCAGGATTCAAATAAAAGCACTAATTTTGACCACCAAGGCGGAAGAAATTCTGATAATGACGACCAGCCTTTTTAATGTATAACCAATTTTTAAAAATTTGGACGCAGACCCCGCGAGTTTTCTGGAATTAGTTAACACAAGTTTACTCTTCGGAGTGCTTGGCATTATTGTCTTGTTGTTTTTTTCTGCAATGGCTTCCGGTGCCGAAGTGGCTCTCTTCTCGCTTTCTCAAAAAAATATTGAGGATGCTATTGAGCAGAATGAAACCAAAGGAAACTTAATTTCCAACTTATTAAAACGACCTAAAAAATTGTTGGCTACTCTATTGATAGCCAACAATTTTATTAATATCGGAATCGTAATTATTTTCTCGTTTATCAAAAATGATTTGTTAGGAAATATTTACCCTGATTGGTTGCAGTTTACCATTGAAGTAGGTGTGGTAACCTTTTTAATCCTGCTCTTTGGTGAAATTTTACCCAAAGTATATGCCAACCGAAACAATATCAAATTTGCAAAAATGATTGCACGACCGATTCATATTCTAAATGTGATTTTATCACCCATCAACATGCCGATGCGAGCCGTGACCATTTATTTTGAAAATAAATTTGGTAAACAAAAATCAAATATTTCCGTAAATCAATTGTCGCAGGCATTGGAATTAACTTCCTCGGATGATACCACAGACGAAGAACAAAAAATTCTGGAAGGCATTGTTTCATTTGGAAACACAGATACGAGTCAGGTCATGAGTCCTCGAATTGATGTGTTTGCTCTCGAAATTGATGAATCATTTAAAGAAATTTTACCTAAAATTTTAGACAAAGGTTATTCCAGAATTCCGGTGTACCGAGACAATATAGATCAGGTAGAAGGCGTTTTGTATGTAAAAGATTTGTTGCCACACATTGATAAAGCCGATTTTAATTGGATAACCTTGCTTAGAGAACCATTTTTTGTTCCCGAAAACAAAAAGTTAGACAATTTATTGAAAGATTTTCAAGGAATGAAAAACCACTTGGCTATTGTGGTCGATGAATATGGAGGAACCTCTGGAGTGATAACCTTGGAAGATATTATCGAAGAAATTGTGGGCGACATTAGTGATGAATTTGATGACGAAAACATCAACTATTCGCAAATTGACGACAAGAATTTTCTTTTTGAAGGAAAAATAAACCTGAAAGATTTTTATAGAATTGTGGATGTTGACGAGGATTTGTTTGAAGATAAAAAAGGAGAAGCCGAAACCTTAGCCGGATTTATTTTAGAAATCATCGGAACATTTCCTAAAAAAGGACAAAAAATCAGTTTTGATAAATGTTTGTTTACCATTGAATCGGTTGACAAAAAACGAGTAAAACAAATTAAAGTTACCTTAGATGCATAAATCGGTTGTATATTTCGGATTTCTATTTGTCTTTTATTTTTTGATAGGATGCAAAGAAGACGTTTTGCCTAAACCTTCTGCTCAATTGCGATTGGATTATGAAATGGCGAATTACATGCAATTTGATAGTCCGTGCGACTTTAATTTTGATCATAACACAGACACTAAAGTAAATGTGAAAGACAATTGCGATGTCACAATTCAGTACCCAAAAATGAAAGCTACTGTATATTTGACGTATCGAAAAGTAGAGAATAACATTGATGCTTTATTGAAAGACGCTCAAAAACTTACCTACGAACACGTGATCAAAGCCGATGATATAGTAGAAACGCCTTTTATCAACACGAAAGATAAAGTCTACGGTATGTTTTATCAAGTGGGCGGAAATGCCGCTACGAACACCCAATTTTATTTAACCGACAGTATTCAACACTTTGTAACCGGCTCGGTTTACTTCTATGCAAAGCCTAATTTCGATTCGATTATGCCAGCGGCGAGTTATATTAAGGATGATATGCAAACGTTGATGGAGACGATGCGGTGGAAGAAGTGATGCGGTAATTGGTCAAATAATCAATGCGTCAATTTGCCATTCTCCTTGAAGTTCAAACAAAACCACCATTCAAATAATCTTACTATATTTGTTCAAATGCAGTTCTACTTGTATTTTTACAATACTACTTTCTCAATTTAAATAAGATCATCCGTTTATGACAACCGCCCTTGTATTTTTACTTTTAATAGGTTTTGCTATTTATGCGATTAACACAAATCAAAAAAAGAAAGTAGAAAAATTTCCGTCCAAGTGGCATAATTTACTTTTGAAGCATGTGGCATTCTACGACGACTTGTCGCCAGAGGAAAAGCAGCGTTTTCAAAACCGAATGATGACATTTTTAAGCGAAGTACACTTGGAAAGCGTTGGTTTTGAGTTGAACGATTTAGACAAAGTGTACATTGCTTCCAGTGCCGTGATTCCGGTTTTTAATTTCCCCGAATGGCATTACCGAAATTTAAGCACGGTATTGGTCTATCCCGATCATTTTAATGAAGATTTGGGCTTTGCTCAAAACGATAAAGACCGTAAAATTGGCGGTTTGATTGGCACCGGGCGTTTTGAAAACCAAATGATTCTCTCCCGAAAAGCCTTGCACGAAGGATTTTCGCCGCATTCGCCAAAACTCAACACCGGTATTCATGAATTTGTGCATTTAATTGATAAACTCGATGGCAGTACAGACGGTGTTCCCGAAGTGCTGCTGCAAAAACCCTACGTAATTCCGTGGCTTAAAATTATTCATGAAAAAATGGAGGAAATCAACAACAATGAATCCGACATCAGACATTATGGTGGCACCAACCAAGCCGAATTTCTAGCCGTAGCTGCCGAATATTTTTTTGAAAAACCCGAACTAATGAAAAAGAAACATCCCGATTTGTATCAGATGTTGGAGGTTTGTTTTCAGGGGAAATAAAAACTTCAAATCAGTATTAACTTATCGACAAACAAACACCTGCTTTTCAGAATCATCGGTAAATGCACCTTCTTCAAAGTCGCCAAATTTATGAATAATAGAAAAACCACTTCGTTCCAGATAGGCATCTAATTCTTGTGGGAAATACAATCTAAAATCCAAATTTTGAACAGAGTCAAATGTACCATTGATATAATAATGCCATTCGATGCGGTTAATCTGCGTTTTGCTTTCATACCGCATGGTTTGCTTTATCTCTACTTCTCTACCATCTTTAGTGGTATATTCAGCAATTTGTTGTTGTTCTTTTTCGGCTTCAACGATGTAGCGAATATTGGGGTTAAAGCAATCCAAAAGTAACAATCCATCTTCTTTCAGATGATTTTTAACGCATTGCAACGCCTGAAACAAATCGTCGTTTTGATATAAATGATGAATGGAATTAAACGGAATAAAAATCAAATCGAATTTCTCCTGCAAATCCAGCGTTCGAATATCCGCTTCGATGAACGGAATCGTCAACCCGGCTTCCAACGCTTTTGTTTTGGCTTGTGCCAGCATGGAAGGTGTAAAATCTACCCCGGTAATAGCATAACCTTCTTTGGCAATGGGAATCGTAAGCCTGCCTGTACCACAACACAACTCCAAATTTTAGCTTCTTTGTGCTTTGGTAACCACTTTGTATAAAAAGGCAAATCAGCGAGGTTACTGTTCATTCCGTCATAAATATATGCGTCATATATTAAATTGCCTACGGTGTAGTGGGTGGTCATTTTTGTAAGTTGTATTGGTAATGGGTTTTTACTATTCTTTATTTGCTACTAGGTCTTTATACTATCGAAGAGCAGCGTGGCGATAAGGAGACTTTGGACAGCTTATGTGCTTATTCTTGGCTTTTCATTCAAATTCTCTTGTTTTCTGAAATTCTATTAATTTATCTATAAAGTAAGTCATTTCTTTTTTTTCTTTTAGTTTAAAGTTAGCAAACAGTAGTAATCCACAAGCAACAAAAATAAGAGGGAGAATCCAATTTCCTATAGAAAGAAAAATTATAGAACCCAAAATCCCGAATGCAAATAAAAACTTCATGCCAATGCTAATTGCCACGGTATAATCAAATGTTAAATCATATTTTCCATCACTATTTAAAGTTCCAATTAATCGATGATTGTTTGGCCAACGGTTGGGAAGTAGCTCAAATTTTTCTGCATCAACATAGCCATTATAATATCCGTTCGCTAGTAATGTAGTGAGAGTCTTTATGTTTTTATCGTTTTTTGTTAGTGTTTGTTTCATTTCTACAATTGCACACACAAGATGTGTTTGGTTGATGCAAAATAGGGAATTTATAGATTCATAGGAAATATTTTTTGCTACGAGGTAGGAGACCATCGTAGAGCATCATGGCAATAAGGAGACTTCGGTGAGCCTTTAGATTTGTTCTTTGAAAAATTCGTAAATTTAAATTAACAACCAAACTGACAAAGTGAACCAGTTCGCGGGCAAGAATTTAAGGTCTATCCCCAGATTAGGACTTTGTCAGTTTATATTGAATAAGCATCAAATAGTTATTCAGGCATTAAGGCCTATTATTAAGGTTGTGATTGTATTCAATGATTGGTTGCTAACCTTTTATAACTTTTCTTATGAACAAATTTAAACATTTTTTAGGTATTGATGTATCAAAAGAATATTTTGATGCTGTTGTGATTTTGAATGGTAATAATAAGAAAACTTTTCACAATCAATTCACTAATGATTTCAAAGGTATTAGGTCACTTGCAAGTGGCTTAAAGATCAAGACGCAACGTATGACAATACGCTTGTATGTTTAGAGCATACAGGGATGTATAGTAAGTTACTTATTAAGTATCTGATGGCTTATAACTTCTCACTTTGGGTTGAAATGTCTCTTAAAATTATATGAAGTATAGGAGTTCAACGTGGAAAAAATGATAAAGTTGATGCTGAAAGAATTGCCTATTATGCTATGAAAAATGCTGACGAAGCAACTATTTATAAAGCACCTAGTAAGTCTGTAGAGAAGATTAGAAAACTACTTTCTCTGCGAGATAAATTAACTACAACAAAAGCTTGTTTGATTCGTAATGCTAAAGAACTTAAAACTTGTCTTGTCCTAAAATAGCTATACACAAAAAAATGTATATGGAAAACCCAGAACAAGAAATTTATGCTTCACGGGA
>NZ_JBYFCC010000022.1:0-65468 GCF_057652995.1 Flavobacterium sp. T50_26 | reverse complement strand
GGTGAGTTCTTTTTTTCCTTGCATGACTAAAATTACAAAACGTGAATCTTTTTTGCAAGATTTTTTTGGTATATTTGGGGAGTTGTGCAACAAGCACAGCGTATTGGCAATAGGCGGGCTGAAGCGATTCGTAGCAAAGGAAGTAAAAAATTCAACGTCTGCTTTTCGTATCAAGCTCAGTACTAATAATCCCGCCCATCGCCAATACGCGGTCCGTTAGTGGCAATGGCAGAACAACCGTACCCCTGAAATTAAACGGCTGAAAAATAACAACCTGACACAGAAAAAAATAATAAAAATCTACCACACAGGATTTTTTTGCAGTACAAAATTCAACCTTGCTTCAACACCTTTTTCCTTTTAAAATACAAAGCTACATAAGACAAAACCGCACAAACAAGTCCAATCCAAATCATAGCCCAAATTGCACCCGAACATTGGGACAACGTTCCTTCTTCTATCAGCAAAATTCTGAATGCCTGTAAGAAATGCGTAAGCGGAATCACATTTGCAACAGCCACAACCCAATCGGGCATTTGCGAAAGCGGCCACGTAAATCCGCTCAAAATAAAACTCGGAGTGGCTATTACCATCAATATTTCGGTTGCTTTGAGCTGACTCGGAATCAATATGCTTACCAATATCCCGATAAAGCATACCGACAACACGAAAATTCCCGCTACAAAAGTCAAAGCACCTAGATTTTCATAAAACGGAATCCTGAACCAAAACGTAAACAGATAATACAAGATCCAAATACCGAAGCTCATTATCAGATACGGAATTATCTTAACTGCCATTATTTTAAGTAGGGATTTGTTTTCCGAAACCAATGTTCTGAAAGTTCCGTTTTCGTATTCGGAAGCAAAGGACAAAGCCAAGCCTAACAGCAAAACCTGTTGTAAAACCGTTGCCAAAATGCCAGGCCACAAAAAGTACATATAGTTCGTGCTTCGGTTGTATTTTTTGATAAAGGTGGTTTTGAACGGCTCATATTGCGACATTGCCACACTTTCAGGCATTCCTTGTTTTTTAAGAGCTTCAATCTGAACTCCCGCTTTAAGTGTTCCTAAACAAATCTGAATGGCTGTCGAAGCATAATTGGCTGTTAAAACATTCGAAGTATTTACAATGGTAAGCACTTCGGGATACTTTTTGGTCATAACCTGCTTTTCAAAATCTTTCGGAATAATCACAATCGCAGGAATGTTATCGTTTTCCGCTACGATTTTAGCTAAATCGTTCTGGTCATAACGGATAAAAGCCACGTTCAGAACCTCATTATCCTGCATCATTTCAATAGCTTTTCGGCTCATCTGACTTTGGTCTTCATCAACCACCACAACAGGCAAATCGGTAACTTTACCTTTCTGATAAACAAAGCCTAAAAGTATTCCGTACATAATCGGAGCCCCGATAAAAAGCAACCGAAGCACACTGTTATCCCAAAACAACCGGAATTCCCTTTTTATAAGCGAAAAAAAGTTTTTCATAATTTCTTATTACAATTCTAAAGTAACCGTAGTTTTCGTAAACAAATCTTTAGCTTGTTCTACATCAATCGGACTGATTTTTATCTCAAAAAGACTCTCCTGAATTTCATAATCGGGATAAGCCGTTGCGATGTTTGCATAAGCTCCCAAAGCCTTAACCGAAGTTATTTTTCCCTTAACCTGACTTTTGTTATAGACCACATTAACCATTACTTCCTGTCCTTTCTGAACCTTTGAAAGCCGGCTTTCGGGAATCGTAAAACGGAAATAAGTCGATTCCGAAATCGTTCCGCTAATCAAGGTATAACCGGGAAGTGCCAGCTCCCCTGCTTTAAGCGTAATGGACTCTACCGTCATATCCTGCGGAGCAATGATATACCGCTCGGAATCCGCAACCGAAACTTCCTGCAAAGCTCCCAAAGCCCTTTCCTGCTGTCCCAATGCCATTTTTTGCTGTTCGATTCTTGCTCCGTATTTCACGTCCGAAATTTCAGCCTGAACAGCCAGATACTGCGATTGAGCCCCCTGATATTTAGCGAAAGCCTCATCATACATCTGTTGGGAAACCAACGAATCTTTAAGCATATTTGACAATCGGTTAATGGATTTTTGAGCCAGTTCGTACTGTTCTTTGAGTGCTTTTTGTTTGGCTTCTAGCTGTTTGAGCTGATTGTCCGTAGCTCCTTTCAAAGTCATATCATATTGGGCTTTTGCCGACTGAACAGCACCCTCTGCCTGACTTTTTTTGGCATCGACTTCGGGAATGTCCAAAATAGCAAGCGTATCGCCTTTTCTCACAAAATCTCCTTCCTGAATACGGATTTCAATGATTTTTCCGGGAATTTTCGATACGATTCCGATTTGCTCTCGTTCGATTTTTCCCTGAATAACCTCGGTTTTCGGCTTACCGCAACCGATAACGGAAATCACTACAACTAATAATAAATATATCTTTTTCATCACTTTTAATAAGTTAGTTTAAAATGGTTTTGGTTAATTCTCCTGTTACGGAAAGTGTTTCTAAAGCGGACAGCCTTTGCTCTACTAAAATCTGAATTTTATTGGCTGATGCTTTAAACAAATCGTTTTCTGCTTCCAATCTTTCGGAAATGTTGATAAGCCCTTCCTGATATTGCCTTACAGCCATATTCAGATTGTTTGAAGCCACTTTCTCCTGCTCCAGACCGATTTGGTATTTCTGATTCTGAATCCTGTAATTCGCCAGGTTATTTTCCAAAAGCAAAGCAAATTTCTCCTTGGTATCGTCTAATTGATTTTGCACCTGTTCCGCATTTATCTTGGCTTCGTGGATTTTGTGCTTACGTTCAAATCCGCTGAAAATTTCCCATTTCATCGAAAGCCCTACCATCCAATTCGGACTCATCGTAAATTCGTTCATTCTTCCGTAAAGTCGGGAATTGACCATTGGAATTTCAGGTGTAATCATCGTAGCGTCAAAAAGGCTCGTATAAGTAACACCTCCGAATGCTCCCAAAACGGGAAGATAACTCCCTTTTTCTTTTTTAATCATATAATCCGATGCTTTTTTGAACGATTCCAAAGCCTTAAGCTCCTGTTTGTTCTCAACCGATAATTCTTCCGAAATCATATAAGGTGCAAGTAAATATTTTACTTCTTTGATTTGGTTTTCAGAATATCCCGTAAGGTAATTTATCTTTTGGTAAAGGACTTTTCGTTTTCCCTGAAGTTCTATTTTTTTGGATTGTAATTCGAGATTCGCCAATTTGATTTTGTCCCTGTCATACGGAATGGCAAGTCCTTCTTCGATAGCCCTTTCTACTCTTTTGGCTTCGGTAGCCAAGCGTTTTTCGCTGTCATTCAGTAATTTTTCGACTTCGTTCAGCAAATGGACCTGGTCAAACGAATGAATCACTTCTTTAATTAAATTTTCTTTTTCAGCCTCGGAAAGATAAGCCGTTCCGATTCGTTTTTGCTCTAATGCCTTTGCTCCGTTTTCGATTTGAAAGCCACTGAACAAAACCGTTTTTGCCATCAGGCTTCCCATCAGTACGTTTCCGTAACTGTCAAACGATTGCTTTCCGTCAAAAATCGGCTGATTGATAACCGGAATGTTCCCCGTTGGTAAATCGAGCGTTATGTTCGTATCGAAATACATATAATTTGCCGAACCTTCTACTTTCGGAATGTATTTGTTCCAAACACTTTTCTTTTCCGTACTGATTTTTTCCACTTCCAAATCTTTGTTTCGGATAGAAGCGTTTTTGTCGATTGCTTTCTGAATTGCTTCCTGCAAAGACGTGCTCACATCAATTTGAGCCTTTCCTTCAAAAGCCAAAAGGCAGGCAAGTATAGGCAGTAACTTTTTAATTCTCATTTTACCTCTAAATTTTGATATATTTTATGAAACACTTCTTTTACTGTCACTATATTTTCTACACTGATTCCTTTTATGGATTCTTCGACGGTAGCATTGACAAGATTCATAACTTTTTCCTGTATTTGCTTTCCTTTTTTTGTCAGAAAAATCAAATTAGACCTTCTGTCATTTACATCGGGTTTCCGGTCGACCAAACCGTCTTTTTCCATATTGTCAATCAAACGGGTTACGCTTGGTCTGTCCCGAAAGCTCTTATCTGCCAAATACTGTTGCGAGCAACCGTCATTTTCCCACAAAACAGCCAAAATAGACCATTGTTCCTTGGTTAATTCTACTCCGTTCTGTCTGAAATTCTTATTCAAAACACGATTAAATGCCTGTGGTGTCCTGCCCGTAAGCAGATTGTAAAAATCCTGATATTCTAAAATTGATTGCATAAACAATTGTTGTTACGATAACAAAAGTAAAGAATATTTTTATCCTGAAAATATTTTCTGGAAAAATTAACATTTCGAGAAAATGCAAAAGTTTTTTAATCTTTTGATTTACAGATAAATGTATCAAATAAAGAGTAAACAAAAAGCCACAGCCACTAACAAGGGTTTTGCAAGAGAGCGGGTTAAGTGCTAAATTCAACTTTTGTGCTTCTATTCCGCAAAAACCATTTTTTATTTGCTTGAAAAGTGTAAATTAGCAAATAAAAAAATGGTTTTGCTACGTTGGTGCTAAATTGAAAGTTTGTGCTTTCTAATCCTCTCCCTCGCAAAGCCCCGAACCGTTACAAATACCATCACCCCAACCAACCCTTCAACGAATTTATTTTTATTTGATAAATCATCACTACCAACAAAAAAAAGTAAACCACTACACATTAGCACTTTACCAAAAATATTCTTTTTAACGTAACATCAAATTTGTTACATTTGTTAAAAGGCCTCTCGTTTTGAATTATTACTTTGGAAATTTAATTCTAACGCCATGAAAAAAATACTCATCCTACTCTTTTTAACTCCTTTTCTTTCCTTTTCGCAACTGGAGAAAACAATAGATTCGCTCCAAAAAGTTACAAAAACCTCTAAAGAAATAGATGATATTGGTAATGCCTATGCAGAACTTGCTTTGATTTATATGGATAATGATGTTGAAAAAGCACAAGCAACCATTGATAAATTAAAAACTTTAAACGTCAATAATTCATGCTACAAATGTGAAGGCTACGGCCTACTTTATGAAGGAATGTTGCATGTTAGAAATGCTAACTACACTAAAGGCATTGATAAATTCAAGAAAACTGCTGACATCGCAAAAAAAAATAATGATCAATACCTACAAATTCAAGGGGTAGCTAATGAAGCACAAACACTACTGGATATTGACAAAAAACAAGAATCTGAAAAATTACTACTCTCTTTTGTTGAAGAATCTACTAAATTTCCGGATGAATATGGCATGGGAAGTATTTACTTTCTTCTTGGATATGTCAATCAAGATAAGGGTTTTTATAACTCTGCGTTAGAATATTTTATTAAAACCGATCAACTTATCCGTGACGATGATCCAAGTGGTTTGGATTTTAAAATAGCTGTTTTAGGCCAAATTTCAGATGTTTATAAAGAAATGGACAATCAAGACAAAGCAAATGAAGTGTTGAACAAAGCTTTAATAATTGCTCGTAAAAATGATTCTCCACTTTTTCTAAATGATGTTTATTTAAGCAAAGGCATAATTGAATTGCATTTTAACAACCCAACTAATGCAATTATTCATTCGAAAAAAGCCTATGATTATTTTAAATCAATTAATTTTAAATTAAAAGTAGCCAATTCTGCTGTAGTCTTGGGTGAATGCTACACTAAATTAAATGATCAAGAAAAATCAATTGCTTTTTTACAGGAATCTGAATTATTATTTAAAGAGTTTGAAGATGAAACCAACTTATTAAAAATCGATTTATTATTATCAGAAAACTACATTCAAACAAATCAAATTGATTTAGCGACGACATTGCTAAATAAAATAGCTCCTTCGGTAGAAAAAAATAAAATCAGTAAAACTTATATCAACTATTTAAATAGTAAAATTAAGTTGAATTTCAAAACTCAAAATTTTAATGAAGCCCTTGAGTTGATTGAAAAAAGGGATTCATTGCAAAAATTAATAACTCAAAATACCAATAAAATTAATTTTCAAGATTTAGAAACCAAATACCAAACCGAAAAAAAAGAGCAGGAAATCAAATTACTTTCTGCCGAAAATAAGTTGGCTGAAAGACAAAAATATATTTATATAGCATTGATTGTTTTGTTGGTTTTTTTAGGTTTAACTATTTTCTATTTGTATCGTAATAAAATTAAAACCGCCAATAAAATCAATGAATTAAACGAAATGAAATCGAGGTTTTTTGCTAATATTTCGCATGAGTTTCGCACACCTCTAACATTAATTAAAAGTCCGGTGCAACAATTACAAGCATCCGCCACCGATGAAAAGCAGAAAAGTCAACTCAATTTAGTTGATAAAAATGCAGACCGAATGCTCGAATTAGTTGATCAATTATTGGAACTTTCCAAACTCGACAGCGGAACATTTAAACTCATTTTAAAAGAAGGAAATCTTTCTGATTTTCTAAAATCGATAGCAGAACCATTTGCTTTTCAAGCCAAGGAAAACTATCTTTCCTTTCATACAAACATTCAAACCAGTAACCAAAACCACTTTTTTGATAAGGATGTGATTCAAAAAATTGTTTCGAATCTGCTTTCCAATGCGTTAAAATATACACCCGAAAACCATTCGATTCATTTTACATCATCATTTGAAAAAGACTCACTGCTTCTGTCCGTTTCCAATTCAGGAGTAAAACTAAAAAAAGAAGAACTACCAAAACTCTTTGAACGCTTTTATCAAAAAAAAGACACCCAAAATGGAGTTGGAATCGGCTTGGCATTAATAAAAGAATTAGTCGATTTATACCAAGGAAACATTTCAACTTTGTTGGATAATGATAAACTTACTTTTAATATATCGCTTCCGCTTACGGTTTCAAAAGACGAAAATATTCTCATAGCAACCGAACAACTACAACTAACCAAAAATAGTAGTGAAACGGATGAAGAGTTACCTATTCTATTAATTGTCGATGACAATGCCGAAATCAGATCTGTTCTAAATGATCTTTTTTCCGATGAATACCGAATTATTGAAGCCGAAGAGGGCGAAATCGCTTTAAGATTAGCACAACAAGAAATTCCCGATTGTATTATTTCCGATGTCATGATGCCTAAATTAGATGGATTTGCATTTACCAAAGCAATTAAATCCAACGAACTAACCTCTTTTGTTCCTGTGATTCTTCTCACTGCAAAAACATCCGAAGAAGCTCATTTGGAAGCATTAAAAAGTACCGCCGATGCCTTTTTAACCAAACCGTTTAATCACAATATTGTAAAAGCAACCGTTCACCAACTCATCTCCGAACGTAAAAAACTGCAACATCGCTACAGCCAAGAGTTAATTTTAAAACCCGTAGACATCATCATTAATTCGGTGGACGAAAAGTTTTTACAAAAATTACAAACCATTTTAGACACACAATTGGCTAACGCTGATTTTACAGCAGAAGAATTTGCAACACAAATTGGCATAAGTCGCATGCAATTGCATCGCAAATTAAAATCACTCTTTGGCGTTTCGGCAACAGAATTCATTCGGAACGAACGATTAAAAAACGCTGCTGAATTACTCAAAAAAGGAAACGGAAATATTTCTGAAATTGCCTATTCAGTTGGGTTTAATGAAATTTCCTATTTTTCAAGATGCTTCAAAGATCATTTTGGTTGTACACCTACTGAGTATGCCGAAAAAAAATAATTGCTTTCGAAAAGCCTTATTTTACTAAGGTTTTTGAAAATGTTACATTACTTCAAATCCCTGTTACATCTGTGACAGGGATTTTTTTTGGTTTGAAATAATTTTATCCAAAACAAAAACCATCCCAAATGCAAAAGAAAAATCGGCAACCCTATGAAGCAAAAATCAACAAGCTTCCCGATAAAATAATTTACTTGAACATCAACCATTTAGAAAAAGGAGACTATGAACTTAACATCATTCACCAAAAAAAAATAATCAAAAAAACAACCTTTAATAAAAAATAACCATGAAAAAAATTTCAACCTACCTAAGTATTTGCTTACTCATCGCTGTTACAAGTTGCAGCAGTGATGATGACCGACCTCAAGGCTACTTCCCTACTACTATCGAAAAAATTGATTTTACCAATTCCGGAAACAATAGAACGATTGAATTGGAATACAACAACCAAAACCAAATCAGTCGAGTAGAAATAATAAATCCAAGTGGAAATAATACCATTAAAACATTAACCTACACCGATAATAAGTTAACACAAACAGTAACAACCAATTCAGGAGATAGTGAAACACGAAATTACATTTATAATGCGAGCGGTATCCTTTCTTCTATTGTAGAAATTGACGGCGGTTCAACATTAACTTACCTTATTACTTACGATGAAACAACAAATTCCTATACTTTAGTGGATGGAGCTGATAACTTCTCCATTTTTCTTAATTCACAAGGTAACGCAGTACGGTATGAAAACACCTTTTTTGCAGATCTTATCTTGACATTAGACAATAATCTGTCCGGCACATTCAAATTTCTTGAACCACAAATTGCTTATCAATTTGAATTTGCTCTTTTTTCAGGGATGGATTTCTATTACATGAGTACCCAACAAATCAATCGCTTTGAATTTGGCGTGCAGGATTTGGAACCTATTCACACCCGCAACCAAAATGATATGATTTCTACAGTAATTTATAACCTTACTGGTGGAGGCGGATTTCAATACACTTTTACGTATAGCAATAGAAACTTATAAATTTTAAACGTATGAGAACAATATTTTTATGCATCATTCTATTTTGTTTTACCAACGTTTTACAAGCACAATTTATTGAAAAACTTGGCAAAAAAGCTGAAAAAGCAGCAGAACGCACTGTTGAAAGACGAGTTGAACGAGAAACATCCAAAAAAACAGATAAAGCATTAGATAAGGTGTTTGAAGAAGATAAGTCAACAAAAGAAACAACAAAAAAATCTTCGTCTAAAACTAAAAAAAACAATGCTCAATCCAAAAGAGAGATCGTAACAGGTAGTCAATTTTTTCCGGGTGGTAATGTGATTTACAGTGAAACATTTTCGCAAGATGCCATAGGAGATTTTCCAGCCAATTGGGAAACCAATTCCGGAGGTGAAGTTATTGTTGTGGATGGAAACAAAGCCCTTCAACTCAATCCAAACGGAAACTATATCGCCAAAACCGGAAAACTTCCTGAAAATTATGCATTAGAATTTGATTTAATTACAGAAAATTTAGATTATAAAAGTCTGTCCGGTTCAGGTTTTGGTGTTGTGTTTTCGGGAGAAAAAACACTGAACAAACCTAAAAAGGGAGGAAAATTTGGTTTTTCATTATGGAAAGGTTCCTCCGTTTCCAACAAAATTCAAGTGGAAAACTGGGGCAATTCTACTTCAAAAATCAACAACTCCATTCCCTTTCAAATGCAGGAAAAACTAAATTCTGTGATGCATTTTACAGTTGTTGTTAATAGTTCAAGACTTCGTGTGTACATCGAAAACGAAAAAGTGATTGATTTGCCTTCCTTTTTAACCGATAATTTAGGGAACTATATTCAATTTTATTTAAAAGGAACGGATGCCAAGGAAAACCATATTGTAGCTCTTTCCAACATAAAAATCACAGAAGAAGGCGAAGATATTCGCTCCAAAATTTTAAAAGGAGGATTTTCAACTAACCTAATTTTGTTTGATTCCGGTTCTGATAAAATCAAAAAAGAATCATTTGAAATCATTGAAAAAATTGGAAAAGTACTGCAAGAAGATCGTTCCATGCAAATCAACATCATCGGTCATACCGATAGTGATGGCGATGAAGTAAAAAACATGACATTGTCCAAAGCAAGGGCTGCAGCTGTGATGAATTATTTTATCGATAAAATGAGTATTGATAAAAAACGTCTTCAATTTCAAGGTAGTGGCGAAAATGAACCGATTGCTTCCAATGCAACCCAGGAAGGAAAAGCACAAAACAGACGGGTAGAATTTAAAGCCATCCAGTAATGAAAACAACCCTAAAAGTGATTATAGGTTTAGCTTCTGCCACGGCGGCCGGAATGGCTTTTGGCGTTATTCCTAATCCGTTTCAAGACCAACACGAAGCTGCTGCTGTTCATCGTGTACACGAAATGAAAGTACGTTGGAATCACGACGGAAAAGTAGAATCCATTCCCATCATTGAACAAGGCACTCCGTTTGATGATACGAAATATTTTGATCAAGTACCTTTAATTAGTCCTAATCCAACCGAAACTGCCGGCGTTTTTCAATTCGATTATGAAATAGAACAATATTTTTCCATCGATGGAAAATCCGGTAATCTTCGCTATAAAGTCAATAGCAACGATAATTCGATGTATGTGCACGGAACAGAAATTACAGAAAACCCACTTTTTGTTCCGCTTAAATCTAATCCTTTTCTGCAAAAATATACGTTTGAATTCCTAATTCGCAATGCCAAAAACGATTGGATGCTATTTATGACGCATGCAGAAGAAGGTAAACTATGCATTAAAATGCCTTCCGGATTAAGCTTTTCCGGCATTATAACCGATCAACATTTAAAGACATTGGAGATTTTAAATAGTGCCAAAGAAAATGCAGGTTTAGGGATAAACAATTCTGGTTTAGAACCATACAAAGGTCACTTTACTGACGAAAGCGGACATAAAAAGCAAATTACATTTTGGATGGCAAAAGAAGAAGCCCAAATTGCCACCGGCGTTCCTATCATGGGTTTTGGTGTGGGTATTTTTAAGAATGTTTTGGAGCAAAGACAGCAGTTCTTAGCTGTAACAGAAACGAACGAAGGAGTAATGAAACTCCTAAATCTGGAAAAAATTGATACATGGGGCATTACTACCAAAAACTACCGCATTATCGCCTTTGATTATCATCTTCCATCCGGAAAAGCAAAAGTAGATGACGTGGTGAGCTGGTTAAAAAACAAACAAAACGAAATCACAAATTTGCGGGCACAACGCAAAAATTGTCCTTCTCACCAAAAAGGTCGTGAATGCCGGAAAGCGATTGACAATCAAATAAAGCAAATTCAGGAGGAAATTGCTTCAAAAGCCACCGATTTAGGCAAACAATACTTTCCTCCTGTAAACTAATACTAACCTAACCACTACTGTTATGAAAAAATTCATTTTTCTTTTGCTCCTCTCCCCTTTTGTCGCCCTATCGCAAGTAGGTGTAAACACCACCAACCCCAATGCAATGATGGATATTACTTCAACTAATAATGGGTTATTAATTCCTCGTGTTGCTCTACTTTCCGCTATCGATAACACAACCGTAGTGAATCCACAAGGTGGAGCATTGGTTACATCCACGTTGGTTTACAACACCACTCCTGCGGGCGTTAGTCCGGATAATGTTGTTGCCGGATTCTACTATTGGAATGGCACTCGCTGGGTGGCCGTTGGTTCAGATGGCAGAGATTGGACCACGACAGGAAACAGCGGAACCAATCCAACTGATAACTTCATTGGAACAACTGATGATGTAGATTTTCGTGTTCGCACCAATAACAACCCGCGATTTAATTTTACAAACAACGGTAGATTAAGATCCTATGATAATGGACTAATTACACAACCCACTTACTCTTGGATGGGCGATGAAGACACCGGAATGTGGAGACCAGCTACCAATACATTAGATTTGGTAACCACCGGAATTTCACGTTTCCGTATTAACGACAATGGCAATGTTGGCATCAGTAATACCGTAGCACCTGCTAGACTAACCGTGCAAGGAACAAGAAATGCTCCTGCGTACCCCGGTGCAACCAGTAATGGAATTTTACGATTAGCACTTAATGCTACCGAAGGGTTAGACATCGGAAAAGCTGATTTTGCAGATAGTTATTCCGCTTGGATTCAGTCCGGTTTTGGTGGTTCTGCGGATCCGCTGAGTTTACAACCACTGGGAGGTAATGTGGGTATCAATACAACTGCTCCCTCCAATTCATTACATGTTAACGGAACAGTTCGAATTGTTGACGGAACACAAGCCAACGGACGAGTACTCACCTCTACTGCCACCGGAGTAGCCAGTTGGCAACCCATTTCCATTAACAATGTAGTTGGTATTTTGGGAGCTACCGGAATTAATATTCCATACAACACAACCAACTATTTGCAAACCGGATCCAGAATAGTTTTGCCACCGGGTCGATGGGCTGTGAATGTAACAATGTTGATGCGAAGAACCGGTGGTGCTGGGGCAGTAACACCAAACAATTCCTCTTTTTGGCTTCGTACTTCGTTTTCAAATTCTGCAGCTGTAAACCCAACAATCTCACCTGACATTCAGGGAAGTTACTTTGTTAGTGGCAACTATTCGGGCTCTTCCTATTATTCTTTAGTGCAAGGAACAGTAGTCATTAATAATGCAACAGCCGGTAATCGTAACTATTACTACATTGCAGGAGCTACTGAAATTGTGAATACCACAAATACATTAGAAAATTTTGGTGGAGCTTGGTGGCAAGAAAACACAATTATTGCCTACCGAATTAATTAAATTATTGGTTTTTTGGCAGCTTATCCTGCCCTACACTGCAAGTCCTCGCACTACACGTGGTTTTTTTAAGCGGTTTTCAGTAGCTTCCGTTGGTCGCTCTGCCTCCCGCAAAAAAAACACACGTGTAGTGCTCCGGGCTTTCCGTTTCGGTCAGGGCTGGTTTTTTTTGCTACTAAGGAAATACCATTTCATAAAACAATTTCAATTTCAAAAATCAAATACAAAAAAATCAGTTCTGCATATCGTTAAATGTTTGCGAGTAAACAATTCAAACACTAAAACTAACTTATATTCACTTCAATAAAGTCGTTAACTTATATGACGTATATGGTAAAAAATCAATAATCCATTTTAAAAATAATCCACTATTTGCATAAAAAACTTAATTTTACCAATCTAAACAAACACCATGAACAACAACAGAATCTATAAAATGTCTTTTGCCGGTGTCTATCCCCACTACATCACCAAAGCAGAGAAAAAAGGACGCACTAAAGCCGAAGTAGATGAAATTATTTTCTGGCTCACCGGCTACAACGCAGAAACTTTGCAACAACACTTGGAACAAAAAACTGATTTTGAAACATTTTTTGCACAAGCTCCACAAATAAACCCCAATGCTTCTAAAATAACCGGCGTAATCTGTGGCTACCGTGTAGAAAATATCGAAGAAAAACTCATGCAACAAATCCGCTACCTAGACAAACTGATAGACGAATTGGCGAAAGGCAGTGCAATGGAAAAAATTTTGAGGAAGTAAAAACTGAAGTTCGGCTCATTTATTAAATTGATAAACTTAGAAGAAAAAATTTTTTCAAAAAGCCACTTG
This sequence comes from Flavobacterium sp. T50_26, assembly GCF_057652995.1. Taxonomy (NCBI): domain Bacteria; kingdom Pseudomonadati; phylum Bacteroidota; class Flavobacteriia; order Flavobacteriales; family Flavobacteriaceae; genus Flavobacterium; species Flavobacterium sp. T50_26. The sequence continues at coordinate 52,090 of NZ_JBYFCC010000022.1, read as the reverse complement.
CAATAAAAACAAAAACTTTCAACTTCTTACCTTTTCTTAACACTAAAAAAAAAACCGGCATAATTTCATATATTTGAGAACATAAGTAAACGCCCTTTATATGTTTTCATCAGAATACATTTCAATCTACATCACACTAATCATCATTCTGATTGGTATATTTCTGTTCGTCAAAGAATATTTCACCATCGATACGTCATCCATTATCATTATGACCCTGTTCATCGTTACCGGAATATTGGATTACAAAGAAGGTCTTTCGGGCTTTACCAACAGTGCTCCCATCACCATTGCTTGTATGATGGTGATGAGTTATGCCGTCCTAAATTCGGGCTTACTCAAAGGGTTTCGGGACATTTTAGTCAAAATCGGTAAGAAGAATTACGCGTTAACCCTCGTCGTGTTTTGTGTGATTACGGCTGTGTTTTCGGCGTTCATTAACGACTCTGCTGTGGTGGCGATTATGATTCCGATTGTGTTGCAAGTGAGCAGCAAAAGTTCGATAAGTGCTTCCAAATTATTGTTGCCAATTTCTTTTGCCGCTGCGATGGGCGGAGCGACCACTATCATCGGAACGAGTGCCAATTTAGTCGTGAGCGGTTATGCCGAAGATAACGGTTTACCGGGGTTTCAAATGTTTAGTTTTGCTATTCCGGCTTTAATAATCACTTCTGTCGGATTTATCTATCTGTTGTTTGTTGCTCCATTTTTATTGCCCAAAAGAAATAGTTTGGTAGACGATATGCAAAAAGAATCCAACCAATTTATCACCGAAATTATCATTAATGAAGACAGTGCCGACATCGGTAAAACCATCGCCGAAAGCATTCTCAGGCAAAAATACAACGTTGAAATCATTGAAGTAAATAACCTCAACAACCGAAAAAACAAGCTGGAAGAACGATGGAAATTAAAAGCCAACGACCATCTGAAAATCGTCATTCATTTTAACGAACTCAACGACATTCGGCACGATAACAATTATACGCTAGAAGATGACAAACCGCTCTTTAGCGATGTTATTGAAAAAAATGATAAAGGAAATCAGTTATACGAAGCCATCATCCCTTTTGGCTCTAAACTCGCCGGACAAACGTTGAATGACATTAAATTCAGAGAAAGATACAGTGCTAATGTTTTGGCAGTGAGAAATTTAAAGAAAAACAGATTCTCAAATTTAGGCAACTTTAAACTCAGCGAAGGAAATGTATTGGTGGTCGATTCTTCTGCCGAATCGTTTAACGAGATGATTAAGCACAAAATGCTTTTTCCACTCCAAGAAATTGCAAGTCAAAAATTGGATAAACGCAAAGCAATCATTAGCGTACTCATTTTAGTCGGCGTAATTACTGCTGCTGCGATGGGAATTACCTCGATAGTTGTAGCCGGAATGGTGGGCTGCTTATCCCTTGTGGTGCTCAATGTCTTGAAACCCCAAGAAGCCTACGACACCATCGATTGGAAAGTAATTTTTATGATTGCCGGTGTGTTAAGCATGGGAACCGCCTTAGAAAAAACAGGAACTTCCAAAATCATAGCCGATTTTTTAGCCACTAATCTCGGTAATTTCGATTTGCACATTACATTAGCGTTCGTCTATTTAGTTACACTCATTGCCACCAATATCCTCTCCGGAAAAGCCGCTGCCGCATTAATGGCACCCATCGCCATTCAGTTCGCTTTGAGTATGGAAGTGAACTATCAACCCTTCCTGATTGCCATTATGTTTGCATGTGCCTACACGTTTATGACGCCCATTTGCAACCCAACCAACACGATGGTCTATTCACCCGGAAATTACACCTTCAAAGACTATATCAAGGTCGGTTTGCCCCTAAACATCATCATTTGGATCGTAGCTGTGTTTGTGATACCGCTGTTTTTCCCGTTTAAGTAATTTTAGAAGCTATTCCCGCTTTTCATTCCAAGCTTGTTTGCCAAAGCTGTTTTTTCTAAGCCGCCCCAAGAGCTTCCTTTGGTCGCTTTAGGCCAGCAAGAAAAAATCAGCTACGGCAGCACAAGGCTTTCCATTCCAATCGGGGCTAGGAGATTGTGCTTTAAAAGAAAATCTGTTTATAAAGTTATTTTGATGATTTATAACATCTTTTGTTATATTTGATAAATCAATAAAGTATGATAATTATAATCCAAAGCTACGCATATTTGGGTGTAATAGTATGATTTTGATATACATATAAACAAGTTTAATGCAAGTTCCAGACAACTCTCCATATGAAAGATAAAATCGAAAAATATAAAATTGACGGCAAAGTTTATACTTGGAAATATCTTGAAAATTCAAGGAATTATCCAGGCTGGAATTTTACGGTTGATAAATCTGCAAGTGGAAGCTTAGTAGAATTGCTCAATTTAATGAACCAGTGTGAATGGTCGAGCAGAAAGGAAATCCAAATTTCTAAGCCAACAGAAAACCAAATTAAAGTTCCGAATAATCAAAACGGAATTGCCAAATGGAAAACTGTATCTAAATTAATTTTGACTTCTAAAAAAACTGCAGAGAAAGAGTTTTGGCAAGTACTGGAAAAAGAAAACGAAATTGAAATTCAGTTTGGAGAAAATAAACTGATTGACTTTGAGAAAGCTATAAGCGGAATACCAAAAGGGATTGGAGACTTTGCCATCACGAGTGATTCGGAAGAAAACATCTTGTACTTGTGGTGGAATAGTGAGAGTTAAGAACCTGCATATAACAGCCACTACAAAGGATTTGGGCATTTGGTTTAATGGAAAAATGGTTTTGTATTTGGAATATTTGGCAAATCCGAAAATAAAGTTTAATTTAACCCCAAACCCGCTGTAGTGCCAGAACGTTATCCAATATCTTGCAAGAAACCGAAAAAAATTGATTAATGAACATTAGCTTTGATCTTGATAGTACTTTAATTCCAAATGGAAAAGAATTTGAAACCGAAAAAATAAGCAGAATCGGAAAACTATTTGGTGTAGAAAAAATACGTAAAGGAACTCGGGAATTAATTTCTGATTTACAAAAAGAAGGTCATAAAGTTCATATTTACACAACATCATTTAGAACAAAAAATAAAATAAGATTTACATTATTTTACTATGGAATTCGAGTTAATCGAATAATCACTCAAACTGAAAATCAAAAGAAATTAAAATCTCTAAAAATCAATTCTTCAAAATATCCAATTGCATTTAATTTCGACATTCATATTGACGATTCAAAAGGTGTTGGAATGGAAGCTGATAAACATAATTTTCGATCTATAATTATCGAACCATCAGAGAAAAAATGGGTTGAGAAAGTGAAAACTGAAATAAAAAACGTCAAGTAAAAGCAGTTACAAGAAATTACTAGTCTTGGTTTATGTTAGAATTCTTGATTTTTGAAACAAAGTTTTGTCTATATTTGAAATCGACATGAATGTGGTAGGCAACTTCTTATAGCTGCCAAATGTTAAAATTTCCAAAAAATGTTCCAAAGCAAAGTAAACTCATCCAACTCAAAATTATTTAGTTTAACACATTATTGTATAACCATTTTCAAATAAAATATAAGAAATGGTAATCCTACAAAGCCAAAGTAGTATTGGCAGACCACTCGATATATCAACTTGAATCAAATCGTTTTTGGAATTCTAGAATTGAAATACTACAAGAAGGAAAAACACTCTTCTATTTTGAAATGGGATAGAAAGAAATTGTAATTACCTCCTATTTGAAAGGTGAGACAAAAAATATTTACTGCAATAAAAGGTTTATGGAGTCAGTAAATACCTGCTTGTTGACGCAAATGAAAAAGATTATTGTTATTCAATTATAATGGAATAAATTTATAGTAGACTTCACCATCAAAACCGCAAACGAATTTGAAATTTTTGAAAATAATGAACTTTTTTATTAACAACGTTGCACTTTATAAAATATACTATTGCATTCATTAATTCTATTAGTTATAAATTTTTATAAGTCTGAGTTTCTCAACAAAACCTTCACAAAATTGAAGAAGTGAATATGATAAAATTTTCAATGTAATAAAATCAATCAAATAATAGTATATTTGAAAAATTTCAAATAAAAACCGACGTTATTAATGAAAAAATTTAATATCAAAGAATTCGGAAACACTATCTTAAATTATGGTTTGTGGCAGGGTTTCAAATTGCAATTTAAAATGAATTTTGGTGACACAACCAAACTAAAAGTACCAGGCGTGAAAAGTATTATTTCACTACGTAAAAATACATCAGACCTACCCACTTTTGTTCAAGTATTTGTTACTCAAGAATATAAAAGAAATTTCAACAATCCAAAAGTTATCTTTGATTGTGGAGCAAATATTGGACTGTTCTCTGTTTACATAAAAAACAAGTATCCTGAATCTAAAGTAATTGCAATAGAACCAGACCCTGAAAATTTTGTTCAACTGCAAAAAAACACAAAAGAATATAGCTCTGTTATTTGTGAAAATAAAGGTATTTGGAATAAAGATACCAAATTAAAAGTATATGACAAATTCAATTCAGGAAAATGGGGAATGGTTGTAGAAGAAGATTTGGAAAACGGAAACATTCAAGCAGTTTCCATAAATTCGTTAATGAAGAAGCATGATATTCAACATATTGATTTATTAAAAATTGATATTGAAACAAGTGAAAAACAACTTTTTTCAGATAACTATAGTGAATGGTTGCCTTTAGTAAAAACCATTTTTATTGAACTACATGACAGCATGGAAAAAGGTTGTTCAAAGTCTTTTTTTAAAGCCATCAATGAATCATTTGATAATTACAAACTTACGATTAGAGGTGAAAATATAATTATCGATAATTTAGATTTTAATAAATCATAGAAAAGTAAATGTTTAATAAGTATAGATTAATCTTATCTAAACTACAAAAAAACTTACTATTGTCAAATTCCCATCATTGCGTATCTTTGTTAAAATTAATTTACTTTAAATTAACTTTAATCAAACATTCCTTTTATGCAGCATATTATTGACCGGTTCATCAGCTATGTAACGATTGACACCGAATCTGATCCGAATTCAGAAACTACTCCAAGTTCTAAAAAACAATTAGTATTAGCCCGAAACCTAGTTAAAGAACTCAAAACCATTGGCATGGATGACGTGACGATGGATGAAAAAGGCTATATCATGGCTACTTTACCAAGCAATGTGGAACACGACGTTCCGGTAATTGGTTTTATTTCGCATTACGACACTACGCCGGATTTTACAGGTGCTAATGTGAAACCACAAATTATCTCAAACTACGACGGTAAAGACATCGTGTTGAACGCCGAGCAAAATATCGTGTTGTCTCCCTCCTATTTTAGTGATTTATTGCAATACAAAGGGCAAACCATCATTACAACAGACGGAACTACACTTTTAGGTGCAGACGACAAAGCAGGAATTACCGAAATTGTAACGGCAATGGAATTTCTAATCAAGAATCCTGAAATCAAACACGGTAAAATTCGGGTTGGTTTTACACCGGATGAAGAAATTGGTCGTGGTGCTCATCATTTTGATGTAGAAAAATTTGGAGCTGATTGGGCTTACACGATGGATGGTAGCCAAATTGGCGAATTGGAATATGAAAACTTTAATGCTGCCGGAGCAAAAATTACCTTCAAAGGAAAAAGCGTTCACCCTGGTTATGCAAAAGGAAAAATGATTAATTCGATGTTGTTGGCTTCCAAATTCATATCCAAATTACCAAAAAAAGAAGTGCCGGAAGAAACCAAAGGTTATGAAGGATTTTTTCACGTAACCGGAATTACAGGAAGCATTGAAGAAAGCACGGTTTCGTTAATTATTCGCGACCATGACAAAAAATTATTCAAAAAAAGAAAAGAGTTTTTGCATGATTTAACGGCTAAATTCAATAAAAAATTTAAAAAACAATTTGGTGATGATATCGCCATTATCGAAATCAAAGACCAATATTATAATATGAAAGAAAAGGTAGAACCGGTTTTTCATATTGTAAAAATTGCTGAAAAGGCAATGAAAAAGTTAAACATTAAACCACTCATTAAACCTATTCGTGGCGGAACAGATGGTTGTCAACTTTCCTACAAAGGTTTGCCATGTCCGAATATTTTTGCGGGCGGACACAATTTTCACGGAAAATATGAATATGTTCCGGTGGAAAGTATGCAAAAAGCAGTGGAAGTTATTGTGAAAATTGTTGAATTGACTGCGGAAAAGAAATAAATTATACTTTTTATAGCCGCTGATTAGCTGATTATTTTTATTTTTAATCAGCGAATCAGTGGCTTTTTTTTTGCCACGAATTTCACGAATCTCACGAATTTTTAGAAAAAAAACTATCATAGATAAATCGAATTTTAAGCTGCCGCTCATTCGCTGATTCTATTATTTTTAATCTGTAAATCAGAGCCTTTTTATTTTTACAATTATGGAAGACAAAAAAACTTGGAACAGAAATCAGAAATGGCTTGAAGAAATTGAATTACTCAAATCCATCATCGTGAAAACCGATTTGGTTGAAACCACCAAATGGGGCGGAATTGTTTATACTTGGAACAACCGCAACATCATTGGAATTGGCGGATTTAAAGATTATTTCACGATTTGGTTTTTTAATGGTGTCTTTCTTTCGGATGAAAAAAATGTGTTGGTAAATGCCGGAGAAGGTGTTACCAAAGGATTACGGCAATGGCGATTTACTTCAAAAGAGGAAGTGAACGAAAAATTAGTTCTTCACTACGTGAATCAAGCCATAGAAAATGAAAAAAACGGACTTTCGATTAAGCCTGAAAAAAAGGAAGTAAAACCTTCCGAATTTTTTCTATCCAAACTTGAGGAAGATAAAAATTTAGTAGAAAAATTCAATGCTTTTTCTCCCTTCAAACAAAAAGAATTCATAGAATACATTGATTCTGCCAAACAGGAAAAAACAAAACTTGACCGCTTTGAAAAAATAAAACCGATGCTTTTGGCAAACATCGGTTTAAATGATAAGTATCGAAAATAATTATTTCTTTTCTACTAATTTAGCACTCATTTCCATAGAAATAGCTGAGCGTTCCATTTTTAATTTTCCAGACATTGTTTCAATCACAACTGTACCTTCAGATACTTCAGCAATTTTTCCGTGAAGTCCGCTTTTGGTGATAATTCTATCGCCTACTTTTAAATTACTTTCAAATTCTTTTTCTTGTTTTGCACGTTTTTGTTGCGGTCTGATCATAAAAAAATAAATGACCACAAACATTAATAAAAACGGTAATAACGATTGAATATTTTCCATATTATTGATTAGTTACAGCAGGAGCTTCTGCTTTTGGTTTTGGTGTTACGTTTGCTTTTATGGTTAAAACATCTTTTCCGGAAGCTGTATTAGCTGTGATGTTAACCGATTTTTGTTGCATTCCAGGTTTTCCGTTACTGTCGAAAGACACTTTCATTTTTCCTGTTTTTCCCGGTTTAATTGGTTCTTTCGGAAATTCAGGAACAGTACAACCACATGATCCTGAAGCATTGGCAATAATTAAGTCGGCTTCACCTGTGTTGGTAAAAGTAAAAGTTGTTTCTACTTTAGCACCTTCATTTATTACACCAAAATCATGTTCTTTTTTGTTGAACGTCATTACCGGATATTTACCGTCTGCCGGTGGCGTTGCAACAGTTGCATCGGGTTGAACGGTTTCAGTTGCTGGTGGGTTTTGTGTTTGAGGATTTCCAACATATTCATTAATTGGAATATCTTTACTGTTTGGATCGATTTTAGAAAGTGCATCTTCTTTTTTACAAGAAAGTAATGATGCAAAAACGAACATCGCAAAAATTGATTTTCTTAACATAGTTAGTTGAATTTAAAAATTACATTAAACCTCTTCCGGTTTTCTTTAATTTATCTGCTTTTTGGAAATCTTTGACTAAGTTGTCTAAAACTCCGTTTATAAAAATACTGCTTTTTGGTGTGGCATATTCTTTCGCTATCTCCAAATACTCGTTTATAGTTACTTTAACGGGAATAGATGGAAATCGCAAAAACTCACAAATAGCCATTTTCAACATGATAGTATCAACTTCAGAAATACGATCCGGATCCCAATTTGGCGTTCTATCGATATATTCTTTAGCTAATTCATTTTCGTTTAAAACTGTTTTTCTGAATAAATCGCGAGCAAAATCTTTGTCTTCGGTATCTTTATATAATGGTAAAACAGCAAACGATTTTTCAACACCCTCTTCAATATGTTTCAATTGCTTAAGAATCATTGTGTTTACCAACGGAATATCATCCACCCAAGTGAGTTTATAATCTTCTAAATAATCATACAATTTTTCGTTAGATGCAACTAACTCAGTGAACATATCTGCCAAGAATTTTTTATCGTTTTCAAACGAATCTGTCTTGTCTGACAAATAATTTTGATAAAGCGAACTCTTTTTGATGTCTTCCAATAGAATCAAAATAAGGTCATCATTCTGACTCCAATTGTTGATTTTTCGTTTTTCTAAAGCGATGGAAAGCGAATTATTCTCTTCCAAAGCATGTAAGACACGATTTGTAATAAATTTTCTGTTTGGCTTTAAGTCCTTTTCAGTAGCTAAATGTTTCTTGGACGCTTTCTCCAAAAAATCTTCTTCTTTTTTTCTGATTTCAACTAAGGCAGAAACCACAATCAAATATAAATCCTGAATACTTTCGATACTTGCGAATAAGAATTTTTCTTCTTTTTCCAATTGATCAGAACCGCTCTGATGCATTGCATAAATGGTTTGCAATACTTTTACCCGAATATGTCTCCTGTTTAACACGTTGTAAGAACTTTTTAAAAAATTAGTGACGCCCCGTAGGACGTCACAAAAATAGTATTATTTATCGGAAAAATTTATTTCCCGCTTTCTTTTTTACGTAGATTTATTCTATTTTGAGCAATTGTTAAAGCTGCTTGATGCGTTGTGATATTGTTTTTCACAGCATAATCAAAGATTTCCAACGTTGTATTGTAGATGTTTTCCGTTCTTCTCATTGCTTCTGCTTTGTCATAATGTTCAATTTCTGCATAAACATTTATGATTCCACCGGCGTTGATTAAGAAATCGGGAGCATACAAAATTCCTCTTTCTTGAAGAATTTTTCCGTGAATGTTTTCATTTGCTAATTGATTATTGGCTGCACCGGCTACAATAGAGGCATTCAATTTATAAACTGTATCATCATTGATGGTAGCTCCTAATGCACAAGGAGCATAAATGTCAACATCGGCTGCATATAGATCAGAACCATTGAAAACTTTTGCACCATAATGAGCACCAACTTCTTTCAAACGAGCTTCATTTATATCAGAAATGGTCACAATTGCACCTTCTTTTGTTAAATAATCAACCAAAGTTTCGCCAACATGGCCAATTCCTTGCACCAAAACTTTGATTCCGGCTAATGATTCTGAACCAAATTTATATTTTGCAGCTGCTTTCATTCCCATGTAAACACCAAAAGCAGTTACGGGAGAGGGGTTTCCTGATCCACCTCTTGATTCAGAAATTCCGGTTACGTAAGGTGTTACATCTCTCACAGTATCCATATCTTCGGTCTGCATTCCTACATCCTCTGCAGTAATATACTTTCCGCTTAATGAATGAACGAATTCACCAAACTTTCGCATTAATTCCGGTGTTTTTTGCGTTTTAGCATCACCAATAATCACTGCTTTTCCTCCGCCAAGGTTTAATCCTGTGATAGCAGATTTAAAAGTCATTCCGCGTGATAAACGTAAAACATCGTTCAAAGCTTCCCATTCATTGGTGTAGTTCCACATTCTTGTTCCACCCAATGCTGGTCCTAAAACTGTGTTATGAATTCCAATTATTGCCTTTAAACCAGTATCTTTGTCATTGCAAAAAACAATTTGCTCATGATTATCAAAGGATACTTGTCCAAAAACCGGATCCATTTTTTGAAGTTCTTTAGGAGTTGTTACTTCTGCTATCATAGTTGAATATTTAATTGGTAAAATTATGACTTTGTCAAAAAGACATAACAAAAGTAGCACTAAAATCAAAAGAACGCAATAAAATTTAATAATTTTAGCAATCTGTTAATAACAAACACGAATTGAAGATAATTTTAAAATAACACAATTCTCAATTTTTTAACACTTTTTAACCCATAGCCTCTCATCTGAATTAAATAACATGAAAGAACTACATTATTTAAATAAATATTTCATAAAATATAAATACCGTTTTTTGTTAGGTATTATCATTACAATTGTTGCACAAATATTCTCACTATTTATTCCAAAACTAGTAAGTAAATCAATGAATATTATTGATGCGTATATTAAAAACCCAATTAGCGACACCAGTTTAATCAAAAAAGAACTGCTCATTAGTTTAGGATTAATCATTGGAGCAACTGTAATTGCAGGATTTTTGACGTTTTTAATGCGACAAACTTTGATAGTAATGTCTCGCCATGTTGAATTCGACCTGAAGAATGAAGTTTTTCAACAATATGAACGTTTATCGCAAAGTTTTTACAAAAGAAACCGAACGGGAGATTTAATGAACCGGATTTCGGAAGATGTGGGTAAAGTCCGTATGTATGTTGGTCCGGCCGTTATGTACACCATCAACACCTTCATCCGCTTTGCCATTGTGATTATATATATGTATAATGTTTCACCTAAACTGACCTTATATACTATTCTCCCATTGCCGCTTCTCTCCTACTTCATTTTTAAATTGAGTGTGGAAATCAATAACAGAAGTCGCATTTATCAAGAAAATCTATCTACACTTTCCAGTTTTTCACAGGAAATGTTTTCCGGAATTAGAGTGATAAAAGCCTATGCTTTGGAAGGACAAAACAAAAAAGAATTCAATGGTTTGGCACAAGAAAGTCGTGATAAGAATATGAGTTTAGCATTAGTAAATTCATTATTTGGACCATTAATGATTTTGTTGATTGGATTGAGTAATTTAGTTGTAATTTATTTTGGTGGGATGATGTATGTGGATGGAACCATTGAAAACATTGGAACTATAGCCGAATTTATTTTGTATGTTAACATGCTTACATGGCCGGTAGCTTCTATCGGATGGGTTTCTTCATTGGTTCAAGAAGCTGAAGCTTCTCAAAAACGTATCAACGAATTTTTAAAAATTGAACCGGAAATTAAGAATCATAATCCAAATAACGATACGATTCAAGGTTCGATTGCTTTTAAAAATGTGAGTTTTACCTATGAAGACACCAATATTCAAGCGTTAAAAGATATTTCATTTGAAGTGAAGAAAGGTGAAACTTTAGCAATTTTAGGAAAAACAGGTTCGGGAAAATCTACACTTCTTTCTTTGATTTGCAGATTATATGATGTGGAAAAAGGTTCGATTACTATGGATGGAAAAAAATTGGCCGATTTAAACCTTCACGATCTTCGAAATAGTATCGGAATTGTTCCTCAAGATGCTTTTTTGTTTTCGGATAGTATTAAAAATAATATTAAATTCGGAAAAGAAGATGCTACAGACGAAGAAGTGGTTGAAGCGGCTAAACTAGCTATTGTTCACGACAATATCATCAACTTTAAAAATCAATATGATACCGTTTTGGGCGAAAGAGGAATCACACTTTCCGGAGGACAAAAACAACGGGTTTCTATTGCCAGAGCAATTATAAAAGATCCTGAAATTTTGCTTTTTGATGATTGCTTATCAGCCGTTGATACAGAAACGGAAGAACAAATTCTGAACAACTTATTTGATATTTGTAAAAATAAAACTACATTAATTGTGAGCCATCGAGTTTCTTCAGCTAAAAATTCAGATAAAATTATTATCTTAGAAGAAGGAGAAATTATACAACAAGGCACTCATTTTCAATTATTAAATCAAGAAGGTTATTATAAGGAATTGTATTTGAAACAACTTTCTGAAAAAGAATTGTCGTAATTTTTTGATAATTCAATTATTTTTTAGATTTTTGGTTACTACTTACAACACTAAATTTGACAGAAAGATTATGAGAGAAAACGAAATGTTAGAAAAAGACGAAATTTTTTCTAAAGTTTTAAGAGCAGGCAGAAGAACCTATTTCTTCGATGTTAGAGCAACCAAAGCAGACGACTATTACATTACCATCACAGAAAGTAAAAAATTTACAGAAGAAGATGGTTCTTTCCACTTTAAAAAACACAAAATTTATTTATATAAAGAAGATTTTGTTGCCTTTAAAGAAATTCTAGACGATATGACTGCCTATGTTTTAGACCACAAAGGCGAAGAAGTTATTTCAGAAAGACATCAAAAAGATTTCAAAAAAGAATATGCTTCGGAAACGGTTGAGAGTGAAGATGCTCCAAAAGCGAGTTTTACCGACATTGATTTTGATGATATTTAAAACTTAAATCCCTTTTCGAAGGGATTTTTTTTATCCAATCCGCAAACCGTTTGCTACTTTTTTATCGGATGATAAAAGTACAATATCACTGTCTTCACCCACCGAACCTAACACTAAACATTCGCTCATGAATTTCCCGATTTGCTTCTTGGGAAAGTTCACAACGGCAACAATTTGCTTTCCAATTAATTCTTCTTTATTATATCGTTTCGTAATTTGAGCCGATGTTTTTTTGATTCCTATCTCATCGCCAAAATCAATCGTTAATTGATAAGCCGGTTTTCGAGCTTCAGGAAAATCATTTACTTCTAAAATAGTTCCAATTCGCATTTCTACCTTTTCAAATTCTTCCCAACTCAACATAATAATTTATTCTTAAAAATTTAAACTCAAAAATAAGAATATCAATCTAAAAATTCTTAACTTTAAGCATTAACTTAAAAAAATTATCCGCAGTAATGGCAAGAACAGAATCAAGCATGATTTCTTTAGGAACTTTAGCTCCAAATTTTCATTTAAAAGACACCAATTCCAATGATTTTTTCACGTTTTCAGATTGCAAAGGCGAAAAAGGAACGTTAGTTTTTTTTATTTGTAATCATTGTCCGTTTGTGCATCACGTAATTGATGAAATTATTTTGGTTGCCAATGATTACCGCGTACAAGGAATCGGAATCGTAGCCATTTCAAGCAATGATTCAACACAATATCCGGAAGATAGTCCGGAGTTAATGACTGAATTTGCTTTTGAAAACAAGTTTGAATTTCCGTATTTATATGATGAAACACAAGAAGTTGCCAAAGCTTTTGGAGCAGCTTGCACGCCTGATTTTTTTCTTTTTGATAATCAGGACAAATTGGTGTATCGTGGACAATTAGATGATTCTCGTCCCGGAAACGGCATTCCACTAAGTGGAAGCGATTTACGAGGAGCTATTGACAGTGTTTTGTATAACAGAAGCGTCAACCCAAATCAAAAACCAAGTATCGGTTGTAATATTAAATGGAAAAAATAAATGGAAATTATTCATATTAGTGCCGAATGTTATCCGGTGGCAAAAGTGGGCGGTTTAGCCGATGTGGTTGGAGCATTACCAAAATATTTAAACAAATTAGGTCAACATGCCAAAGTGGTTGTGCCGGGTTATGACAATAAATTTACGAATGAAAACGAATTTGAAACTGTTCATCAAGGTCAATTGCGATTGGGATGGTTTCAATTTTCATATACAATTCTTAAAGAAAAAACCAATAAACTTGGATTTGAGTTATTTCTAATTGCTATTCCAGAATTATTTGATCGTCCTAATGTCTATTCCTATCAAGATGATACCGAGCGATTTACTGCTTTTCAAGTTGCTTTTTTAAATTGGTTAACCGAAACCAATCAAGTTCCTGATATCATTCATTGCCACGATCATCACACCGGACTGATTCCTTTTATGATGTCGCATGCACCAATATATCAACATTTGAATCGTGTCCCAACGGTTTTAACCATTCATAACGGGCAATACCAAGGTTGGTTTGGTTTTGATAAATTGCATTATTTACCGCAAGTAAGCTCGTCGCGTTTAGGATTTTTAGAATGGAATGGAATTATCAATCCACTTGCTTCAGCCATAAAATGTGCTTGGAAAGTAACCACTGTTTCGCCAAGTTATTTAGATGAAATGAGCGAAAAAGCCAATGGTTTAGAAAATTTATTGCGTTTTGAACGCCCAAAATGCCTCGGAATTTTAAACGGAATTGATAATGAAGTTTGGAATCCGAAAACTGACGAAATGCTCGAATTTAATTATGAGGTAAAAACCTTAAAAGACGGAAAAGCCAAGAATAAGAAGATTTTATGCGAACAATTTAACTTAGATCCAACCAAACCACTTTTCACTTTCATAGGAAGATTGGTTGGCGAAAAAGGTGCCGATTTATTACCTGAAATTTGCAGCATTGCATTAAGCAGAAATCCGAACGAAATCAATATTTTAATTTTAGGTTCAGGCGATTCGAATGTGGAGCATGGTTTAACACAACTAACTCATTTCTACAGCGGAAATTACAATGCTTACATTGGTTATAACGAAAAATTAGCCCACATCATTTATGCCGGAGCAGATTATTTATTGATGCCATCTCGCGTTGAACCGTGTGGATTAAATCAATTGTATGCGTTGCGATACGGCACAATTCCGATTGTAAGAAGAACCGGCGGTTTAAAAGATACCGTACTAGATATTGGCGATGGCGGATTCGGAATTTGTCATGATCACACTAGTGTTTATGATGTAAATCATTCGATAACCAGAGCAATTGATTTATACAACGACTCCAAACTTTTTGAAAAAACAAGAAAAACGATTATGCAAATTGACCACTCATGGGAAAAAGTTGCACAAGAATATATAGATGTTTATCAATCATTAAAAAATTAACCACATGAAAAAAGAAGTATTAGCCATCATTTTAGGCGGTGGACAAGGCTCACGATTGTATCCGTTAACGGAAAGTCGTTCGAAACCGGCTGTTCCTATTGCAGGAAAATATCGTTTAGTTGATATTCCTATCTCAAATTGTATCAATTCAGATATTAAACGAATGTTTGTATTGACTCAATTTAACTCGGCTTCCTTAAATCAACACATCAAAAACACCTACCATTTCAGTTATTTTAGTTCAGCATTTGTTGATATTTTAGCTGCCGAACAAACACCGGACAACCCAACGTGGTTTCAGGGTACGGCTGATGCGGTTCGTCAATGTATGCAGCATTTTTTAAATCATGAATTTGACTATGCTTTAATTTTGTCGGGTGATCAATTGTATCAAATGGATTTTAATCAAATGATTGATGCTCATCAAAAAAGTGGTGCATCAATTACAATAGCTACTTTACCGGTTTCGGCAAAAGAAGCTCCTGAATTTGGTATTTTGAAAACAGATGAAAACAGTTTTATTTCATCCTTTATAGAAAAACCGGCAGCAGAATTATTACCACAATGGACTTCTGATGTGAGTGATGAAATGAAAAATGAAGGCAGACATTATTTAGCTTCAATGGGAATTTATATCTTTAATCGTGATTTATTGATTAATTTAATGAAAAATCCTGATACGAAAGATTTTGGTAAAGAAATTATTCCGCAAGCCATTGGAAATCAACGAATATTAAGTTATCAATACGAAGGATATTGGACGGATATTGGAAATATCGATTCGTTTTTTGAAGCCAATTTAGGTTTAACCGATGATATTCCGAAGTTTAATTTGTTTGATAATAATAGTAAAATTTACACTCGTGCAAGGGTTTTACCTCCTGGAAAAACACTAGGAAAAACAACGATTGAAAAATCAATTGTTGCCGAAGGTTGTATTTTAAATTCAGCAATCATCGAACATTCCGTTATTGGTATTCGTGCTCGTGTGGATGAAGATACCGTCATCAAAAATTCCTATGTGATGGGTAGCGATTACTATCAAAATTTAGATGAATTAAATCAAAATATTGCCAATAACGTCAAAAATATTGGTATTGGGAAACGATGTTACATCAACAATACAATTGTAGATAAAAATTGTAGAATTGGTAATGATGTTTACTTAAACGGTGGAAAACATTTAGAAGATATCAACACTCCTTTATATACTATCAAAGAAGGTATTATTGTTGTAAAAAAAGGAGCCGTTTTGCCGGATGGTTTTAGAATAGAATAAGTTTCTTAAAAAGCTAAAAAAAAGGTTTATTGATTGATTTCAATAAACCTTTTTTAGTTATTTAAAATTTGATAAAACACTACTCATCAACATCATGCAGTTTTCCAACAGATTTTGCGACTACGGTTGCAACTGTTGCATCACTGGTTACATTAACTACTGTTCTACACATATCAAGCGGTCTGTCTATCGCAAAAATTAAGGCTAAACCAGCTTCCGGAATTCCGGCTTGCCCTAAAACAATTACGAGCATCACCATTCCTGCACTTGGTACAGCAGCGGAACCAATGGATGCCAAAGTAGCTGTAACCACAATCATTAATTGCGTTTGCAAATCCAAAGGAATTCCCATGGCTTGAGCAATAAAAACTGCTGCAACAGCTTGATACAAACTGGTTCCGTCCATGTTTACGGTTGCTCCTAATGGTAAAACAAAACTGGAAACTTCTTCATCGACACCAACGTGTTCTGTTACTCTTTCCATTGTTACAGGCAAAGTTGCGGCACTTGAACTTGTTGAAAAAGCTAATAATTGAGCAGGGGAAATGGCTTTAAAAAATTTAACCGGAGAATATTTTGCCAGCGTAATTAACAAAGTAGGATAGACAACAAAAGTCATAATTATTAATCCTAAAACAACCGTTAAAGCATATACTAATAATGCATTTAAGGTAGAGAAATCCGGAATTTCCACCATTAATGCTGCCATTAACGCAAAAACACCGATGGGTGAAAACATCATAATAATATCTATGATTTTCAGAATGACATCATTTAAACCTTTAAAAAAATCAACAACAGGCTTAGCTTTATTTTCATCTATTAAAATCAACCCAATTCCCATTAATATTACAAACAAAATAACCTGTAACATTGATGCATTATCTGTCATTGCCAAAAAAAGATTTTCAGGAACAACATCAACTAAAGGTTGTAAAGGTCCACTATTTTTTGCTTTTTCGGCTAATTCAATTTTTTGAGCAGCATCACCTGCAAAGTTTTCTAACAGACTTTTACGTGATTCATCATTGATATAATCGCCCGGTTTTATTAAATTGGCTAAAACCAATCCAATTGAAACAGCAGTCACAGTTGTAAACAAATACAAAACCACTGTTCGACCACCAAGTTTAGATAGCTTTGCTATATCTTTTAAATCAGACAGTCCAACAATCAATGAAACAACGATTAACGGAACTGCGATCATCTTTAATAAATTGATAAAAATTGTTCCGAAAGGCTTTACCCAATCTACCACAACTTCTTTGAGTTCCATGTTTTTCATCAGATAACCAAAAACTAATCCGAGAATCATTCCGATGAGAATCTTCCAATGTAAAGCTAATTTCATAATTGTTATTTGTATGTTTTTTGTAATAAGTAAAAATCGGCTAACACAATCGCTGCCATGGCTTCTACGATTGGGACAGCTCTAGGAACAACACACGGATCATGACGTCCTTTTCCTTCTAAATCTAAATAATTTCCATCTTTATCAATTGTTGTCTGCTTTTGCATAATGGTAGCAACGGGTTTGAATGCTACTCTGAAATAGATATCCATTCCGTTTGAAATTCCGCCCTGAATTCCGCCTGATAAATTGGATTGAGTAGTTCCATCTTCGTTAAACAAATCATTGTGCTCGCTTCCTCGCATTCTTGCACCACAAAAACCGCTACCAAATTCAAATCCTTTCACAGCATTAATCGATAACATAGCTTTTCCTAATTCGGCATGCAATTTATCAAAAACGGGTTCACCTAAACCAATGGGAACATTTTGAATTACACATGTTATTGTTCCGCCAATCGTATCACCATCTTTTCGAATAGAACGAATTAATTCTTCCATTTTTGCAGCAGTAGCTTCGTCCGGACAACGAACAGGATTGCTTTCTGTTTTAGAAAAATCTAAGTCTTGATACGGTTTATCAATAAAAATATCGCCTACAGAAGAAACAAAAGCATTAATTTTTATTTCGGAAAGCATTTGTTTTGCAATTGCTCCTGCCACTACTCTACTGGATGTTTCGCGAGCAGAACTTCTTCCGCCACCGCGATAATCTCTGATTCCGTATTTTTTTTCATACGTAAAATCGGCATGACTCGGTCTAAAGGCATCTTTAATATGACTGTAATCATCCGATTTTTGATTTGTATTTGGAATAATAAAACCAATTGGAGTTCCGGTCGTTTTACCTTCAAAAATTCCGGATAGAAACTGAACTTCGTCGGCTTCTTTTCGTTGTGTTACAATGGCTGATTGTCCTGGTTTTCGCCGAATCATTTCTTGCTGAATAACCTCAAAATCTAAAGAAATTCCGGGAGGGCAACCATCAATTATGCCGCCTAACGCTTCGCCGTGCGATTCTCCAAAAGTTGTGAGTCTGAATAAGGTTCCATAGCTATTTCCTGCCATTTTCTGAAGTTGTTTCAACAAAAATAAGTTTTTTCAATAAAATAGTACCAATAAAATCTATTTGAATTCACATTAATATAATATAAACCTTCAATTCGTTAACTTTTAGATAAAGCATACATAAAAAAATGGGTGTTAATTTGCTAAACCTCATTTATGTATGCTTAAAAAGAGAAAAGTTGAAGTGGTGGTCATTTCCGATGTACATCTCGGAACATTTGGTTGCCATGCCAAAGAATTGTGTCATTATCTTTCGACTATTAAACCCAAAACGTTAATTTTAAACGGAGATATCATTGATATTTGGCAATTTCGTAAATCCTACTTTCCAAAAACGCATTTAAAAGTCATCAAAAAAATTATTGATTTGGCTTCCAAAGGTACCGAAGTATATTACATCACAGGAAATCATGACGAAATGCTTCGAAAATTCAGCGAAACTAAAATTGGAAATTTTTCTATTGTTGATAAATTAGTTTTGGAATTAAACGAAAAAAAAGCATGGATTTTTCATGGTGATGTTTTTGATGCATCCGTTCAACATTCAAAATGGATTGCAAAATTAGGCGGTTGGGGCTATGATTTATTAATCGTTGCAAATCGATTTGTGAATTGGATTCTTCAAAAAATGGGGAGAGAGCCTTATTCCTTCTCAAAAAAAATAAAGGCAAATGTAAAAAAGGCAGTAAAATTTATTTCAGATTTTGAGCATACAGCATCTGAATTAGCTATAGAAAATCATTATGATTATGTGATTTGTGGCCATATTCATGAGCCGAAAATGACTAGAAAAGTCAATAAAAAAGGAACTACTTTCTACTTAAATTCAGGTGATTGGGTTGAAAATCTAACCGCTTTGGAATACAATAAAAAACGTTGGAAACTGTATCGATACGATAAAGATTCTAATATGATTGAGGAAGATTTCTTTGAAATGGAAACCAAACTGAGCGAGCAACTCATTGCATCCTTACTTTTTTCAAAAAAATAACTTGATTAACAGAAGTTTTTGTTAACATACTTTAACTTGTTAAAATACGATTTTTATAAATTGAGCGTTATCTTTGTAGAAATCTTAAATTAACAAAAAATGAAAAAAGTACTTTTATCAGCCATCATGGTTTTCGGCTTTATCTTGAGTACTAATGCTCAAGAAATCTCAAAAAATGCAATTGGTTTACGACTTGGAGACAACGACGGTTTTGGCGGTGAAATATCCTATCAAAGAGGACTTTCAAAAAACAATCGTTTGGAATTTGATTTAGGTTGGAGAAACAGCAAGAATTGGGATGGTTACAAATTAGTTGGTCTTTATCAATGGGTTTGGAACATTGAAGGTGGATTTAATTGGTATGCCGGTGTTGGTGCCGGTGTTGGAAGCTGGAACCACAATTATGATGGTCCGGGAAATAATAATTATAAAGACAGCGGAACGTATGTTTTGGCTGCGGGAGACATTGGAATAGAATATAATTTTGATTTCCCGCTTTTATTATCTCTTGATTTCCGTCCGGAATTGTATATTGGAGATGGATACGGAGACAGAAGTTTTGGACCGGATATCGCTTTAGGTGTTCGTTATCAATTCTAGAAATTAGTATAGTAAAAACGTCCCAATCGGGTAGTCATGGTCGGAAGATTTTTTCTTCCGACTTTTTTTGTTTTGATAGTAACTAAAATCAATTATTATTCATAATAAGTTGTTTTTTTGCTTGTTTATATGAATGAATTTTCTTATATTTATTGTGTAATAATTAGATATAATGAACACATTCAGAGATCACAAAATTTCACTTAAACAGATTTTAGAGTTTATACCCGAAGCACTTTTAAGCCATCTTTCAGCCACTACTAAGGTAGATTATTACAGTAAAGTTCTTCATGGAAGAAAAATGTTTTACCTCCTTTTGTTTTCTATTTATGACAATGAGAAGTTAAGCCAAAGAACTTTAGAAGATACTTTCAATAGTAGCGGATTCAAAGCTTTATTTGGTTTAGCAGAAGAAGAAAAAGTGAGACGTAGTTCAATTTCAGAACGTCTTTCAAATATTGATTCTAATTATTTTAAAGAGATTTACGAGCAAATGTATGAGCAATTCTCTAAACTCTATGATAAAACAGAAATTCAGAAGTTCAACTTAATCCGAGTTGATAGTACAATTGTTGCTGACTCCTGTGTTAAACTCAAAGAAGGAATTGACCAAAAAAGCGGAAAAAAATTAGTGAAATTTAGTTTTTCTTTTGACGGAATTCTACCATCAGGAGTTGAAGTTTTTACCTCACAAAAATATTCTTCAGAGGAATCAGCTCTTCCTGAAGCTATTTTGAAACAAGTAAAAAAAGAAGACCATCACAGTAATATCTATGTTATTGATAGAGGACTGCAATCCACTCGGATGATGAAGGAGTTTGACCAGAAATCGGTAAACTTCATTATCCGTGCCAAGGAAAATCGCAAATTTGAAGAAATCGAATCTCTTATTAACTCATCTAGTATTCTACAATGGGAGGATTGGGATGTTATAAAAGACAGCAAAGTAAAATTATACACTGGAAAACCTATTGAAAACAAGCGAGGTAATTTACATTACAGACAAGAAAAGGTAGAAACTGAATTTCGTTTGGTGATTATAAAAAACAGAAAAACGAGCAAAGAATTTTGGTTCTTAACTAATGAATTTAATCTCTCAACAAAAGAAATTTCAGATTATTATCGTAAAAGATGGGATATTGAAGTGTTTTTCAGATTTCTTAAACAAGACCTTAATCTGAGCCATTTAGTTTCACTCAATAAAACGGAATTCAAGTTATGGTTTATATGACAATGATAGCGGCTATGTTACTGTTGATTTATAAAAAGGTAAATAATTTAGGATATAAAACAGCTAAAAGACGCATAGCAATGGAACTTAGAGATATGATTACAGAAATTCTTATACTATTTGCAGGAGGAGATCCTGACAAGGTTTTTAAGACATAAAAAATGGTCGGAATTTCTTCCGACCATGACTACCCAATCGGGACGTTTTTTTTATTTTATGATGATATTCTTTTTTGAATTTATCTTGACAATTGAAATTGGATAGGTCATTACAGTTGTTGCCAATCCTTTAGGACCGTTTTCTTTAATAGTAATAATGATGTCATTTTCTGTTTCTTCTATGTTTTCAATTGAAAATGAATATCCTCCGGAATTTTTCTCACCCATATTCAGCAATAAAAAATTGCTGGTATTGATATCTGATGGTTTGACTTTATTTTTTAAATCCGGATCATTCAGCAACATTTTAAATTCTTTTTGCTCGGTAATAATTTCAAAAAAACGAAAGTTGGCTCCACCAATTTCTCTTTGCTTTAATATTTCATAAAGTGGAGGTTTTTCATCTGCATTTTTTTGTGTTGAACATGAAAACAATACTAAAAAAACAGAAGCAAGTGCAAGGATTTTTTTCATCTTAATTTGAAATAGAATTAAATTGATTTTTGATTGCTTTTTCATAAACTGCCTCATAAAGAGGGAGAATATTGACTATGTCAAATTGTTTTGCAACCGAAAAAGCATTCTTTTTAAAGGTAGATAACGTTGAATCATCTTGAATTATTTTAATAGCGTTTTCTGCCATCGAATCTATATTGCCAACATCACTTAAATAGCCTGAAAAACCATCAATATTTACTTCCGGTAATCCGCCTGTGTTGGTAGAAATAACCGGAACACTACAAGCCATGGCCTCTAAAGCTGCCAAACCAAAACTTTCTGTTTCCGATGGAAGCAAAAACAAATCAGTGAAACATAAAATCTTATCAATTTCGTTGCTGTTTCCAAAAAAGATGACTTTACTGGAAATGCCTAGTTCTTCGCATAACAATTCCGCTCTTTCTTTTTCCGGACCTTCGCCAACCATCATCAACTTAGCAGGAATTTGCTGTTGAATTTTATAAAATATCTTAATAATATCCGGAATTCGTTTTACTTTTCTGAAGTTACTTATGTGGGTAATTATACGCTCTCCGTCATTCGCCATGAGCGATCTATAACAAGGTGATCCCTCTTCTACTTTGACTTTATTTAATTCAATAAAATTCGGAATAACTTCAATTTCTTTGGAAATAGCGAAATGTCTATACGTATCATCCTTTAAACTTTGTGAAACCGAAGTCACCACATCCGATTGATTAATGCTAAAAGTTACTGCCGATTTGTAAAATGGATGTTTCCCAACCAACGTAATATCTGTTCCGTGCAAAGTAGTGACCATAGGAATATAAATTCCTTCTGCTTTCAACATTTGTTTGGCCATATACCCTGCATAAGCATGTGGAATAGCATAATGAACGTGCAAAAGTTCAATTTTATGTAACTTCACCATATCCACCAATTTGCTTGATAGGGCTAATTCATAAGGTTGATAGTGAAAAAGAGGATATTCGGGAACGTTTACTTCGTGATAATGCAAATTTGGATTAAGTAACGCTAATCGAACCGGTTGCTTGTAGGTTATAAAGTGAATTTCATGCCCGCGTTGAGCCAATTCTAACCCTAATTCTGTAGCTACCACGCCACTTCCTCCAAACGTTGGATAACAAACTATTGCTATTTTCATGTATAAAAATTAGTATAACAAAGTTACACCCTTTAGTATTTGCTTTTGGTAAGAAATCGTTAAAAAATTAATTTTACAATTGATTAAAGCAATTCATATTGCGTACTATTTTTTAATTCGGAAATCATAAACGAACTATGCGTGCTGCCAATGTGCTTTAAATTAGTGAGTTTGGTTACCATAAACTCACGGTATTCTTCCATTCCTCCTACACAAATTTTAAGAATATAGTCGTAATCACCACTAACATGAAAACATTCTAAAACCTCAGTCAATTGTGTTACTTCATGTTCAAAAGTATTTAGGTATTCTTTGGTGTGCTGAATTAGTTTGATGTGACAAAAAACCACAAAACTTTTATTAATTTTGGTTCTGTCCAACAAAGCAACATAGTTTCGAATTATACCTTCGCGTTCTAATTTTTTTATTCTTTCATAAACGGCAGTAACTGAAAGATTTAGTTTATTTGAAAGATCTTTGGTCGTTTTTTTACTATCTTCTTGCAAAAGCATTAATAGTTTTTTGTCAATTAAATCGAATTCCATACACTAAAAATTTTAAATTTTCTATAATTCTTGTCAAAAGCAAATCAAATATAACACAAATTTCTATAAAAATTAATTTTAATAGAATAAAAAACTAAATTTTAAAACATATATTGATTATTTTACTGAATATACTTTCTTTTGTAATGAAAAACAATTACTAAAGATATGAAAAATAATCAATTTAATCCGGCCGATCACATTCAAGACTTACAGTATTTTGGTGAATTTGGTGGTGTAAATCCATCTATATCAGATAGTTCAACCTATACATTTCTTTCTGCCAAAACGATGTTTGATACATTTGAAGGAAATGCCGAAGGCTGCTACCTCTATTCTCGCCACTCTTCGCCAATGAATTTATATTTAGGTGAAGCCTTAGCTGCTATGGAAGGAACAGAAAGTGCCAATGTTGCTGCCTCAGGAATGGGAGCAATTACTCCTGTTTTAATGCAATTGTGTGCTGCCGGAGACGAAATCGTTTCAAGCAGAACAATCTACGGCGGAACGTATGCATTTATGAAAAATATGTTGCCAAAATGGAACATCAAAACCCACTTTGTTGACATCACAAAATTAGACTTAGTTGAAGCAGCTATCACAAAGAATACCAAAGTGTTATATTGCGAAACCGTAAGTAATCCTTTATTAGAAGTAGCGGATATTGAAAGCTTATCAAAGCTAGCTAAAAAGCATAATATTAAATTGGTTGTTGATAATACTTTTTCGCCACTTTCTGTTGCTCCGACAAAGTTGGGTGCCGATGTAGTGATTCATAGTTTAACTAAATTTATCAACGGAAGTAGTGATACAGTTGGTGGAGTTGTTTGTGCTTCGCAAGAGTTTATCAATGATTTGAAAAATGTAAATAACGGGGCAAGTATGTTACTTGGACCAACGATGGATAGTCTCCGTTCGGCTAGTATTTTAAAGAACTTGCGAACACTTCATATTCGAATGAAACAACACAGTCATAATGCAAGTTATTTGGCTGAAAAGTTCGAAAATGATGGTTTGAAAGTGGTTTATCCGGGTTTGAAAAGCCATCCGAGTCACGAAATTTATTCTAAAATGATTAATAAAGAATATGGTTTTGGTGGTATGATGACAGTTGATGTGGGTTCGCTCGACAAAGCCAACGAATTAATGGAATTAATGCAAAACAGAAACTTAGGTTACTTAGCTGTAAGTTTAGGATTTTATAAAACATTATTTAGTGCACCGGGTACTTCCACTTCATCTGAAATTCCGCTTGAAGAACAAAAAGAAATGGGTTTAACCGATGGTTTAATTCGTTTTTCAATTGGTTTAGATAATGACATCGAACGAACCTATCAAATGATGAAGGCGTGTATGAAAGAAATTGGCGTTTTAAAAGAACTTCAAGAAGCATAAAAAACACTTTGAATCCGACTTTAACGAGTCGGATTTTTAATTTTACAGTGTTTTCATGATTTTTTTATATATTGCATCCACAAACAAAATACATGGAAAGTCAAGACATCAAACCATTCGATCCTAAAGACGAACAACTTATTGAGAATAAAAATTTATCGCTTTTTGAAGCACTACTTCCTATTTTTTTATTGATTGGAATTTTAGGTTATAATGTTTATGCTTATGGCGACAGTGCAACGTCAGGCCCAAATCAATTTGCTTTGATTATTGGAGCTGCCATTGCCGCTATAATTGGTTTTAGAAACAAAGTCTCTTATGCAGCGATGATGGAAGACATTTCAAAAAACATTAAATCAACTTCAGGAGCAATTTTAATTCTATTAATGGTTGGTGCTCTTTCAGGAACTTGGTTGTTGAGTGGAGTTATTCCAACAATGATATATTACGGACTTCAAATCCTTCATCCTGCTATATTTTTACCGGCTTGTTTAGTAATTTGTTCGGTAATTTCAATTGCAACAGGAAGTTCATGGACAACTTCTGCAACAGTCGGAATTGCTCTAATTGGTATTGGAAGCACGATAGGAATGCCACTCGGAATGGTTGCCGGAGCAGTCGTTTCAGGAGCTTATTTTGGTGATAAACTTTCTCCTTTATCAGACACGACCAATTTAGCACCAGCAATGGCAGGAACAGATTTGTTTACGCACATTCGGTATATGACGTTAACAACTGTGCCTACAATGATTTTAACTTTGCTTATTTTTATATTTTTAGGCTTAGCACAAACCACAACAGGTGGTGGCGATACTGCAGAAACTTTAACTTCTATAAAAGAAACGTTCAACATATCGCCATGGTTATTTTTGGTTCCCGGAGTTGTAATATTTTTAATTGTAAAAAAAACAGAACCGCTCATTGCCTTGTTAATCGGAACTTTATTGGGAGGTGTATTTGCTCTTATTTTTCAACCGGAATTAGTTGCTAAAATTGGTGGTAGCGATAAATTGTCTTTTATTTCCGGTTATAAAGGTGTCATGAACGCTATCACCGTGGAAACTTCGATTGAAACTACTAACGAAATGCTTTCAAATCTGTTTTCTTCCAAAGGAATGAAAGGAATGTTGGGAACCATTTGGTTGATTCTTTGTGCAATGGTTTTTGGCGGCGTAATGGAAGCCATTGGAGCTTTAACTAGAATTACAGATTCTTTACTTAAACTTTTTCACACCACATTGGGCTTATTTGCCAGTACAGTAGCGAGTTGTTTAGCTTTAAATCTAACTGCTTCTGATCAATATTTAGCCATTGTTGTTCCCGGAAAAATGTTTTCAAAAGCTTATGCAGATAAAGGGTTGGCACCTGAAAACTTGAGTAGAACATTAGAAGATTCCGGAACCGTAACTTCTCCTTTAATTCCTTGGAATACTTGTGGAGCTTATCAAGCAGGAGTTTTAGGTGTTTCAACTTGGGCCTATTTACCGTATGCTTTCTTCAATATAATTAGTCCGTTTATGACTTTATTGTTTGCTGCGTTTAACATTAAAATTAAACAATTAACTTCTAAATAAGATTTGTCTATCATAAATCATAAAAACTGCTTTAATAGGCAGTTTTTTTATTTTAATTTAACTTTAACAATTGTTAAATGTTTAAAACTTTAATACGAAAATTACGAATACAAAAAAAATAGTGAAGTAAAATTACACACTTGCAAGATTTAGACACAACCCTCTGTCAGTATCAATAAAATCAATACGTTCATTAAAATTTTGAATGATATATATCATAGTTCATACACATCAAATAACTTAAATTTGCATCAGAATTTAACAATTAAAAAAATAAATAATTATGTCATTAGTAGGTAAAAAATTTCCAAACATTACAGTTGATGCAATTTCAGAAATGGGAGACAATTTGAGAATCAATGTGTTGGATGAAGCGGTTAAAAACAACAAAAAAGTAATCTTGTTTTGGTATCCAAAAGATTTCACATTTGTTTGTCCAACAGAATTACACGCTTTTCAAGCTGCTTTACCTGAATTTGAAAAAAGAAATACAGTTGTAATTGGTGCTTCTTGCGATACAAATGAAGTACATTTTGCATGGTTAAATACAGCAAAAAATAATGGTGGAATTGAAGGTGTAACTTACCCTCTACTTGCAGATACAACAAGAAACTTATCTTCTGCTTTAGGAATTTTAGATATTGAAGCCGGAGAATACAATGAAGATACTGAAACGTATTTAATTTCAGGATCAAACGTAACGTACAGAGCTACTTATTTAATTGATGAAACAGGAAAAATTTTCCACGAAAGTGTAAACGATATGCCATTAGGAAGAAATGTAAACGAATATTTACGTTTAATTGATGCTTATACGCATGTTCAAACCAAAGGTGAAGTTTGTCCTGCCAACTGGGAAGAAGGAAAAGAAGCAATGGTTGCTGACCGTTTGAGCACTGCTGCTTATTTAAGTCAAAACTAAAAATTCTGAATTCTAAACTCTAAATTCTAATTTCTATGTTAATCGATTTAACCGAAGATACACTTCACGATTTAGTCAATCAAAACAACAAAGTAGTAGTTCAATATTCTGCTTCTTGGTGTGGAAATTGCAGAATTATGAAACCAAAATTTAAAAAATTGGCTTCAGAAAACGACGGAATTACATTTGTATTAGTTGATGCAGAAAATTCTCCTGAATCGAGAAAATTAGCCAATGTTTCCAACTTACCAACGTTTGCAACTTTTGTAAATGGTGAATTAGTTAACCAAACCCAAACCAACAAAGCAGAAGTTTTAGCTGAATTGGTTGCAGAAATTTCAGCAAACTAATGAAATTACCCGTTATCAAACAGTTAACTCAATTTATTGAGGAAAACGATCAAGATTATCTCGTTGAAACAATTGAAGTGTTGGAAGCTTTAACAGAAGTTCCTTCGCTAAAAGACGAGGAATTGGATGTAATTGGCGAATTAATTTCAAATATGTACGGAGCTCTTGAAGTGCACAAATCCATCCAAAACGGAATGGAAAAAAAAGAAGCTTTAAACAGTTTCATGCAACGGGTTTTGGGTTCAATAGACAAATAATTTCCATACAAATACCTATTAAAGACGCTTCTTTCGGGAAGCGTTTTTTTGTTTGTGGTATAAGAGAAACTTTATTAAATAATTCCTATTTTTGAAGTCTTAAAAAAATTAAACATGGCAACAATAACTTTAGGAGGAAATCCTATTCATACCAATGGTGAATTACCAACAGTTGGGTCAAAAGCACCTGATTTTCAATTAGTAAAAACAGATTTATCAGTCGTTTCATTAAGTGATTTTGCAGGAAGTAAATTAGTTCTAAATATTTTTCCAAGCGTAGATACAGGTGTTTGTGCTACTTCCGTTAGAACATTCAACCAAAAAGCTTCCACTTTAGAGAATACAAAAGTACTTTGCATTTCTCGCGATTTACCCTTTGCTCAAAAACGTTTTTGTGGTGCAGAAGGAATTGAAAACGTTGAAAATTTATCCGATTTCAAAGAAGGTGATTTCGGAAAAAATTACGGTTTAACTATGACAGACGGACCATTGGCCGGACTTCACTCAAGAGTGGTTATTGTTGTTGATGAAAATGGAGTGGTGACACATTCTCAACAAGTTCCTGAAATTGCAGACGAGCCAAATTATGAAACAGCCTTAGCTGCACTATAATTAGTAATGGAATTCCAAAAAGACAATAGTTTTTTTATCGGACGTTTAAAAAGCATCCTTTATGCTTTTAAAGGTGCCTATAAACTTTTGTCAACAGAACACAGCATAATGGTTCAATTTTCTTTAGGAATTATGGTAACCATAGCTGGATTTTATTTTGATATTTCTAAAAATGAATGGTTAATTCAAACCCTTTGCGTCGGTTTGGTTTTATCTATTGAAGGATTGAATACAGCTGTTGAAAAAGTAGCAGATTTTGTTCATCCAAATTATCATGAAAAAATCGGCTTTATCAAAGATATTGCAGCCGGTGCAGTATTTTTTGCAGCTTTAACGGCTATTGTTGTTGGAATGATAATTTATGTTCCATACCTTGTCAAATTATATTGAAAATAATTTAAAAATAGTTACTTTTACAACAAATTAAGGGAGTTAATGGCTAAAACATCTTCGACAAATTCTGCCAAAAAAGAAGCAGAAGTAAAATCTGAAAATAAAAAAATATTCAAATTTTCTAAACAACACCGTTTCTTGTTTGGCTGTTTTTTGGTACTTTTTTCAGTGGCTTTGTTTCTGTCTATGGTTTCCTTTTTTATTCATTGGCAAGATGATCAAAGTGCTGTTAGCAGCATCGCTAATCGTTCTGTTGATGTAAAAAATTGGTTAGGGAAAGTGGGGGCTTACTTAGCCGACTTATTTTTATATAGAGGTTTTGGTATAGCTTCCTTCCTACTCGTTCGACTTTTTTTTATGTCCGGAATCTACATGATTCTTAGCCTGCCGATAAAAAAGTTAAAGAATTTATGGTTTTGGGATTTATTTGCTATGGTGAATTTTTCCCTAATGTTTGGCTTTTTTTCCAATTATATTCCAGAATTAGGAGGAATAATTGGGTTTGAAATGAATTCCTACATACAAGATTTCATGGGAAAACCCGGAACACTTTTGGTTTTGGCATTCAGTTTTTTAATTTATCTTATTTTTAAAGTAAATGTTTCTCCTGAAACTTTTCAAAAATTATTTGAAAGAAAGAAAAAAGAAATAAAAGACGATTTAGAAGAAGCAGCTTCCATCAATCCGTTTGATAAACCTATTGAACCAAAAAAAGAAGAAGAATTAGAAGAAGGTGTAATTTCGATAAAAAAACCAACCTCAACATTTGAAATTAATAAAGAGGCTCTTAAACCAACGATAGAACATTCTTCTGAAATAAATTTAGAACCAAAAATTAAAAATGTAGATTCAATTCTTCAACCTATTGCTAAAGAACCAGAAATCATTTTAACTGACGATGAACAGTTTGTGATAGAAAAAGCTCCAGAAGAAGAACAAATTGAAGAAAATTTAGCAGCTCGTTTAGTAGCCGATTTTGGTGAATTTGACCCAACGTTAGAACTTTCTAAATATAAATTTCCAACTTTAGATTTATTAAAAGACTACGGTTCAAGCGGAATTACGATAAATCAAGAAGAATTAGAAGAGAATAAAAACCGAATTTTAGAAACGCTTCGCAACTATAAAATCGACATTGCTCAAATAAAAGCAACCGTTGGTCCGTCTGTTACTTTATATGAAATTGTTCCTGAAGCCGGTATTCGTATTTCAAAAATTAAAAGTTTAGAAGATGATATCGCCTTATCGCTTTCAGCTTTAGGTATTCGTATAATTGCTCCAATTCCCGGAAAAGGAACAATTGGTATTGAAGTGCCAAACAAAAATCCAACGATGGTTCCCATGAAATCGGTCATTGGTTCTTC
Source organism: Flavobacterium sp. T50_26 (assembly GCF_057652995.1). Classification (NCBI taxonomy): domain Bacteria; kingdom Pseudomonadati; phylum Bacteroidota; class Flavobacteriia; order Flavobacteriales; family Flavobacteriaceae; genus Flavobacterium; species Flavobacterium sp. T50_26. The sequence goes on along the minus strand of NZ_JBYFCC010000022.1, from coordinate 21,565 downwards.
TCGTTTTCAAGAAGCCGAAATGGAATTGCCTTTAGCGTTAGGTAAAACAATTTCGAACGAAACATTTGTGGTTGATTTAGCTAAGATGCCTCACCTTTTGATGGCCGGTGCTACAGGACAAGGAAAATCGGTTGGATTAAATGCGGTGTTGACCTCTTTATTATACAAAAAACATCCTGCTGAAGTAAAATTCGTGTTGGTAGATCCTAAAAAAGTAGAGCTAACACTTTTTAATAAAATTGAACGTCATTATTTGGCCAAATTACCAGATAATTCAGATGCCATCATTACAGATAACACAAAGGTTATCAATACTTTAAATTCGTTGTGTATTGAAATGGATAACCGTTATACGCTTTTAAAAGATGCGATGGTTAGAAATATCAAGGAATACAATGATAAGTTTAAAGCTCGAAAACTAAATCCAAACGAAGGTCATCGCTTTTTACCTTACATTATATTGGTGGTTGATGAGTTTGCCGATTTGATTATGACCGCCGGAAAAGAAGTTGAAACACCAATCGCCCGTTTGGCACAATTAGCTCGTGCAATCGGAATTCATTTAATTATTGCTACACAACGCCCTTCGGTGAATGTAATTACAGGTTTAATTAAAGCTAACTTCCCTGCACGTATTGCGTTTAGAGTAACTTCCAAAATCGATTCACGAACAATTTTAGACACACAAGGAGCCGATCAGTTAATTGGTCGTGGTGATATGCTATATACAAATGGCAATGATTTGGTTCGTGTGCAATGTGCTTTTGTTGATACTCCGGAAGTTGAACGCATCACTGAATTCATAGGTTCGCAAAAAGCGTATCCAAATGCCTATCTGCTTCCTGAATACGTTGGCGAAGAAAGTGGCACAATGCTTGATATAGATATATCCGAACGTGATTCAATGTTTAGGGATGCTGCCGAGGTGATTGTAACCGCACAACAAGGTTCTGCCTCATTATTGCAACGAAAGTTAAAACTAGGTTACAATCGTGCAGGAAGATTGATAGATCAATTGGAAGCTGCCGGAATTGTAGGACCTTTTGAAGGAAGCAAAGCTCGATCAGTAAATATTCCTGACTTGAATTCGTTAAACGAATTTTTTAACAACGAACAAAACAATGCTTAAAATGAAAAAATTTATCTGGATTTCAATTCTGTTTTTATCTGTATTCAATGCACAAGCACAAGATAAAAAAGCAAAAGATTTATTGGATGAAGTAACTGCCAAAGTAAAAAGCTACGAAAACATTTCTATCGATTTTAAATACAGTCTTCAAAATACCAAAGAAAATATTAATCAAGATAGTAAAGGAAATGTAATTTTAAAAGGGAATCTTTACCACTTGAATTTCATGGGAACAACGAAGATTTTTGATGGAAAAAAAACATACACAATAGTTCCTGAAGATGAAGAAGTAACCATTTCTAAAGTGGATGAAAAAGATGAAAATGCAATCACTCCATCCAAAATGTTAACTTTTTTTAATTCGGGATATAAATATTATTGGGATGTTCCGCAAGACGTTAAAGGACGTAAAATCCAATACATCAAACTCGTTCCTATAAGTTCAAAAGATCAACGAAAAGAAATTCTTTTGGGAATTGATGTGCAGACAAAGCATATTTATAACCTAATTGAAGTTGGCAAAAAAGGAACAAAAACAACGCTCACTGTTAATTCTTTCAAAACCAATCAGCCATTATCAAAAAATCAGTTTACCTTTGACGAGAGTAAATATAAAAATTACTACATCAATAGAATAGACTAATTTTTAAGGTGAAAATTCTTGATCGCTATATTCTGACATCATTTCTGAGCACATTTGCTACAGTATTTGTTATTCTGTTTTTTATCTTTATTCTTCAAGGAATATGGCTTTTTATTGCCGATTTGGCAGGAAAAGATTTGGACAGTTTTTTAATTTTAAAGTTTTTAGCGTTCTATTCACCAAAGGTGGTTCCTCTGGTACTTCCACTTTCTGTACTACTCTCTTCCATCATGACTTTTGGAAATTTTGCCGAAAATTATGAGTTTGCAGCCATGAAATCTTCCGGAATATCACTTAGAAGAGCCATGCACTCGTTAACAGTATTTATTTTGGGATTAAGTTTTGTTGCCTTTCTATTTGCAAATAATATCATTCCGCAAGCTGAATATAAATTTATTAATCTACGAAAAAGCATTGTTCAGCAAAAACCTTCCATGGCTATTGCAGAAGGACAATTTAGCACTGTAGGAAGCTATACCATCAAAGTAGCAGATAAATATGGCGACAACGATAATTTGTTGCGAGATGTAACCATTCATAAACTCTCAAATTTAGGGGTTGGAACAAACGTAGTTATTAAATCAAAAAGAGGTGAATTAATTAGTAATGAAAACTCCAATTTTCTTCAATTAATTTTATTTGATGGAAATTATTATGAAGATATTCCAGTAAAAAATTACACCGAAAAAAACAAAGTTCCATTTGCTAAAAGTGCTTTCAAAAAGTATATTATCAATTTTGATTTGGCACCCTTGCAAAAAACAGATATGGAAACAGATCAAATCTCCAATACAAATAACATGTTAAACATCAATGAATTAAGATACACGCTTGATTCATTGGAAAATAATCATAAAAAAGACATTGTTTCCTATACAGAAAATATGAAACAACGCTATACTTCATTTTATGCTAAACCTGTAAAAAATAGTGTTAAAGACACAGTTGCTAAAGAACGGGTGATTAAAAATGAGAATATTAATGATTTAATGAGTTTGCTACAGCCTCATCAAATACCAGCAATTTATGATATTGCAAAAGCCAATGTTGCAAATACAAAATTTTCTATTGAAGGTTCAAAATATGAATTAGAAGGAAAAATAAAAAACATTAACAATCACTGGCTAGCATTATATGATAAATTTGTGATTGCCTATGCCTGTTTACTTATGTTTTTTATTGGAGCACCCATTGGAGCAATTATTAGAAAAGGTGGTTTAGGTTTGCCAATTGTTTTTGCTATGGTTGTTTTTATAGTTTACCATTTCATCAATGTTTTTGGAAAAAAATTAGCTCAAGAAGACGGAATTACTCCATTTTTAGGATCTTGGATGTCTTCCATACTATTAACTCCAATTGCCATATTGCTAACTTATCGAGCCACAAACGACATTGGATTGGTTAACATGGATGTTATTTTGCAGCCATTCTTAAAATTATTTAAAAAGAACACTCAACCTGTAGAATTTAAAAAAGAAATAATTGATTTAGATAAAATTAGTATAAATTTTGAGGAAGATGAATTTTTAGAATTCAATAAAATGTCTGACTCTATTCTTATTGGAATTGTAAAAAATTCTGATCAATTTAATTACACTACCACGCAACGAATAAAGTTGTTAAAAATACTTGAATCAAGAGGAATTACTCAAAAAGAATTGTTGTATAGCAATAACTTATACAATAGTGAATACTTAAAATTAACTCATTATATAACTATTTATAAAAAACAAAGTAAAATTGCTTTGATGTTATTTATATTTTCGATTGTGTTTTCGGCAGTTTTAAATTCAATGAATTTAGTATTAATAATTTTAAGTTTATTGAATTCTATACTTATGTATTTTTATATTTATAAATCTGGCCAAACTTTATCAGAAATTTCTAAAATAACAAACAAACAAGGATTTGTCAATATCTACTTAGCAATTATACTTGGCTTTCCTTTTTTTATTTTAATATATTTTTACAATAGAAAACAATTAAAAGAAACGCTAGAAGAATTCAATAAACAATAATTAAAGTTGAAATGCCAAAAAAAATACAGCTAAATACAATTGAAGAAGCCATAGAAGACATCCGTCAAGGAAAAGTAATTATCGTAGTGGATGACGAAGATCGTGAAAACGAAGGCGATTTTTTGGCTGCTGCCGAAAAGGTTACACCCGAAATGATCAATTTTATGGCTATGCATGGTCGCGGCCTCATTTGTGCTCCATTAACAGAAAGACGATGTAAAGAATTAGAACTTCATACAATGGTATCGAATAATACTGATCATATGGAGACAGCATTTACAGTTTCTGTTGATTTAAAAGGACACGGAGTTACTACCGGAATTTCTGCCGCAGATAGAGCAAAAACTATTTTAGCTCTGGTGGACGAAAATACAAAACCATTTGATTTAGCTAGACCCGGACATATTTTTCCATTAATTGCTAAACAAGGTGGTGTTTTACGAAGAACAGGTCATACCGAAGCGGCAATTGATTTTGCCAGACTTGCCGGCTTTAGTCCTGCTGGTGTTATTTGTGAAATTATGAACGACGATGGTTCCATGTCACGTTTACCAGAGTTAGTTAACGTAGCAAAAAAATTTGATTTAAAATTAGTTTCTATTGAAGATTTGGTTGCCTACAGAATGCAACATGATAGTTTGATTCAGAAAAAAGAAGATTTTGAAATCAATACTCGTTTTGGTTCATTTCGATTGAGAGCTTACCTTCAAACTACAAATAAACAAGTTCACTTGGCTTTAACAAAAGGAAGCTGGAATAATGGCGAGGCTGTTTTAACCAGAATCAATTCGAAACAAGTGAACAATGATATTTTAGAAACGTTGACTAATAATTCTGATAAACGTTTGGAAAGCATGTTCAATAGAATAAATGAAGAAGGACGAGGTGCAATTATATTCATTAATCAAGAAATTCCATCAATCGAGTTACTTAATCGAATTAGTGAACTAAAAATACTTCAAGAAGAAGGACAAATGAAAGCTCCTCCTATAAAAATGGATGCAAAAGATTTTGGCATTGGAGCTCAAATTTTGCATGATCTTGATATTTCAAAAATACGATTGCTTTCTAATTCTAAACAAACAAAACGAGTGGGGATGATTGGATATGGTTTGGAAATTACAGAATATGTGAATTATTAGTTTAAAATTAAGACTAATTGTTCTTTCTAAAACATAGAAAATGAAACGGTTAGTAGTTTCTTTTAAAATAGTATTTATTTTTAGCAAAAAAAGGTTTGTATAAACCAAAATTCGTTCTATATTTGCACTCGCAATCAGAAAATGGTTGTGTTTATTGGAGAAATGGCAGAGTGGTCGATTGCGGCAGTCTTGAAAACTGTTGACTGTAACAGGTCCGGGGGTTCGAATCCCTCTTTCTCCGCATAATTTAAACCCTAACGATTGATTATCAATAAGTTAGGGTTTTTTATTTGCTAATTATCCCCACATTATCCCCGCAATTAATACTTTTTAGATATAAAAAAAACCACCTAAAAGGTGGTTCTTAAAATAGTGCATTACATTTATAGAGCCGTACCTGAGCCAATATATACACTATTTGAAAGTTGTGTTCCAGCATCATTAATAAACCCGATGAACATTTCTAACTCATCACCTGAGTAGCTATTTGGTATTTGTATTACTTGCGTTAAATCGCTTCTTAAAGCACCACCGGTAATAAATACACTTTCACCCTTTAAAGGGTTGTAAACTACTGCCATAACTTTGTCAGTTGCCAAAGCACTTCCCTCTCCAGAGTTGTCATCCCAACTAAATTCAACTTGTCCGGCAGTAGATAAATCAAATACAGGGTTTAAAGCTCCTGAAAGACTACCTCTACTCAACAAAGCCAAAGAGTAATCAATTAAATAGTTCGGATAGGTGCCTGAAATAGCATTATTCAAAATGTATGACATTGCACTGTTGAACTGTGATTTCTTTACAGAAAAGTTTTTGTAACCAACTTTAATGAAGTTTAAATTTGGTTGAAGAAATCTCAAAACCAATGCAAATTTAGTTCTTTGATTTACTTGTAAATCTGTTCTTGGGTTTCTAACACTTAGAGGTTTTGCTCTAATGTAGTCAATCCCTTTCCAATTTGCACCAACTACGTTGGCTACCTTACCTGATACTCCTCCTAGAATACCTTTACCAATTTTACCCATAATATATACACTTTTAAAATTACAATTTTGTGGACTTGGTACGGCTTTGGTATTGATTTGTAATTTCTTAAAGCAAAATTAAAATATACTTTGGTTTTTTCTTTATTATCATATGTAATGCCGTTTATTGTATTTAATTGTTTTTAAATGATTCCAATGCATATCAAAAACAAAAAAGAAATACTATTTAAAATAAAAAAACCGAGTCAATAACTCGGCTTCTTTTGTTTATCGTTTGCAGTATCGATACAAAATGACTCTTCTAAGGTCATTTATTAGGTTAATGTTTTTGTGAAATTGGTCTTCTTTTTGCTCCAAAAGTTTGAGCGTGGCAACATCTTTTTTGTGCTGCTCAAAATCTTGCATCATTTCATTTGATTTTAACATCAGGTTTTTAGAAAAATCATGGATTCGGATATACGGAATAACGGAACCGATTAGAAATTGATGCCAAAATTTTATCCTCCAAAGTGAGGAAATAATGGCTTTCATGTGTTCGCAATCTTCGGAGCAATAGAACGAAATTACAAAGCAATTAGGGCATGGAACTTCTAAAAGTTTACCTGTGTTCATTCCTTTGTTGAGAATGAAAAAATGAGGGTTTGAGTAGGTTTCCCCAGTTCGGTGATGTTTCAATTTAAAATTTATCATAACGTGGCGTTTAAAGAATTACTGACTAGACACACTTTTCCCATAAAATTTTTTCAAAAGAAAAAAAAGAAAAAAAAAGAAAGCACTCTCGTCAAGTGGAGGGTTTCAAAAAAGCAAGTTTTTTTTAAAAAATACTACCACCCCAATTAGTCTTATGAAAAAGATAATTAGATAAATCGTCATTCGGAGATGTATGGGTGGTGGAGATTTTTTAAAAAACCCGCAGGGCTTGAACTTGCTTTTTTGTATACCCGGAACTTAACTTTGCTACCTTTTTTTTTATTTTATTTTTTTTGATTCGGAGCAGCATCTCTTTCCTAGCATTTATTTCTCTCGTTCGGAGTTGGGGTCGTCTTGTAAGGGTTTCAAATTTTGGGGGCGGATAAAAAACCAAAAAAACAATATAAACGCTTTTTATCCGAACACGAAATTTGAAACTCTTACTGCACTGTTTGATTTTTGAGGGTGCCTGAAAGTTTACTGAAAAAGAAAGTTAGAAAGATTTGATTCGGAGATGGGTGGCACCTTCAAAAAACAATGCAAATACTACCGCTTTTTTTTAAGTGATTAGGAAGAATTTGTTTCGGAGGAAGAGCAAGTGTATAGTTTTTATTTGCTTAGCACAATTTTCTGATTGCTTTTGAGGATTGCTGATGCCGAGAAAGGTTTCAAAGTTTATGAGTTTATAAGTTTAAAAGTTCAAAAAAGCAGTACGGCATCGGCAAGACTAAAAGTAATGACTACTACTCTCTTGAGCAAATCAAAACTATACTCTTGCGGGTGAATTTATATTTTGAGGTTGCTTGAAAGTGTTTTGAAAAACATATAACAATAAACGTGATGCGAAGATGGATAGCAACTTCAAAATATAATGCAAATACTACCGATTTATGCGGTTAGCTGATAAAAACCATACTCTAAACGTTATTTGAAATAAGGCTTTTAAGCAAAGTATAAACGTTCTAATGAAAACACAAAGTAAGACCCGTGAAGCCACGTGTTTTTTGAAGCTGGGTGGTGCGAGGAAAGCGAAAAAAATGTGTGGCTGGAGCGGGGCTTTCGAGCGTGGGCCGTGCGGCTTTTTTACATAATGTTATTATAGGGCAATGCACACTTTCTTTTTGGAAAACCGAATTTTTTTATTGCCCTATAATGCCACATTATGTAAAGAAGCTTTGGGAAAAGTTTTTGTTGCCTACTACCATTTTGTATCGGAGGCATAAACGTCTGGCATACAAAAACTTTTTTGAGCGTTGGCAAGCGGTGGTGAACGAAGGACTAAAACGTTAAACCGGGCACAGAAGAGTTCTTTTAGTTATTTAATTCTTTCGATTAATACAATTTTTAAAGAAAGGAAGTAATTAAAGGAATAAAGCAAATAAAGAATTGATACTATTTATTCTTGACCTTAGAGCTTAAAAAGCTCGTATTTATTGAATGTGGACAAAAGTTACAAGAATGTTGGTGGAATGTTAGGTTAGAAAGTAATAATTCTGTAGAGAAAGCATTACTAATTTAAAGTTTTCATATTTATGAAATAACTATATTTGAAAAATATAACACTAAAGCATGAGACCAGAAAATATAGAAAAAGTAGAATGGTATAACGTTTTAAAGAATTGGTTAAAGTCAAATTTATATTTAGTTTTCTTAAGCTATTCGTCAGTTTTTATAATATTTTATTTAATTTATTATTTTAACAGTGATTTGAAAATTGCTTTAAATAACTACGCAGATATTATTGAGTTTTTTAAAACTCTATGTATTTTCTCTTTTTCAGCTGGTGTATTTACAGTTACATTAAAATATTTTCAATATTTAAAAGTTTTTGAAAGTGAGTTTAATAGAATAATCGATAGTCCTAAATTTGAAAATAAACTTGAAAAGATAGTTTCTTCAATTACATTTTCTGAAGATTTTCTTAGTAAACAAAATGATTTATCTAATATTTGGAAAAGAGTTACTTTAATTAAATATAAAAAGGAATTTCCTGAATTATATGATAAGATAGAGAAAAATATAAAAAATGAACTATTCGAAAATAATAGTCTTAATAAATATTATAAAAATGTTCAAATTAGTTACGAATTTGAATTAGCTGACGATAATAAAACCATAGATGTTAAAGAGTTTACCTCTTTAACAATCATTAGAAATTCAACTGAAAAATTCAATTGGGATTTTTTTGTTTCATTTGTAAGAAATATAGAAGATGAAGTTAAAACAGAAACAAAAATACTTGATGAAAATTTCACAAAAGTAGACGGAGAGATTATTGACTTGAAAAAATGTGTAATAACTAATCAAATTGATTCTGATAACTTCACAAAAAAGAAATTTACCTATCCATTGGAAAACAAAAGAGAATATCACATTGAAAGATGTTTTAAATTTTCACAAATTATTGATGATGACAGGATAGTGAGTTTTAGCAGTAGTAATGTTGTAGATGATCTAACAGTAAGAATTAAAATCTGTAATAAATTACAAATAGTCTTTGAACCTGTTGGTAATAATCATTTTAATAAGGAAAATATATTTCAAGATAGAATATGTTATGTTAATAGAGATGTGTTTCTACCAGGCGAAAAGTACAAGATATTTCTTTTTAGAAAACATAATGGAGAAGGTTAATAGTGTTAATGTTTATTAAATAATCGCTATTACATTTTTTAATATTAAATAATATATTATATTTGAAATATAATTAGATATGTAAAAGGTATTTCTAAGAATTAGTAACTAATACTATTTAATATATTAAACTAAAAAAATATTATTATGAGAACTAAAACAGGAATTTAAATTAAATTTTATTGTTTAACAAATAAAAGAAAAAGAGCTATGAAAATAGCTCTTTTTTTGTATTACATGTTTATACACATCAACTCTCATGTTATTGTTTTATTCTACTTTTATGTTTAATTAACGAAATGAAACAAACATATAACTGATGCTAGCAATATTTAGACAAGAAGCGATTTTTGTGTAGCTGAGTTGAATGAGATAATAGAAATTTTTTATAACTTATATACTTTACACTTTAGTTTTTAAAAAGAAATCGTTTAGAACTCCTTTTAGTTTTTTATTATTCATATCAATAGCTTTTTCTTTTACATCATTCCCTACAAAATATTCTACTTTATAACGTTTTGAAGTGTTCTTTAAATGATTTAATCGTTCTAATGTTTCATCTGTAAAACCACTTATAGACCAATACTCAAAAACCACGTTTTTTTCTTTATATGGTTCTATTGTTTTAATCCATTTGAAAAAAGCTGGAATTTTAACTTGTATCCAAATATCAATTAAAACAATATCAATTTTAGCATTTGTTGCTTTACACTCTGAAATAACAATCTTATCTGCGTAAACACTTACTACATCAGTTTCATGTTTGCCATTTTCATCTATTATTTCTCTGCCTAAATCTAATGATTGGCATTTTGTTGAATGAATATGACCTACTACAAATTCAAACAAAGTTCCTTTTATGTTGTTGGCTAATCCTTCATTATATTTCTTTAGTTGTTTTATTAAATCTAAATATTTCTCTGGTGTTTGTTTTAAACTTGCTCCAGCATTATTTAAAATACTTACTAATTCAATTAAAGTTTTAGCATATTTTTCGCCAAATAATTCATCAATAAAACCAATAACAATACCCTTATTTTTTAAAATTTTTAAGGCGTTTTTATCTAAATTATCAACAATTAAAAAAGGAATTAATTTAGCAGATTTTTCAAATTTACTTATGGTTTCCAATTTATCAATAAAAAACTTTACATCATTTTCATAAATTGGATGACCTATTAAAATATCAGCTACTACAAAACCATTTTTATTTCCTTGCATTAAACCTGAAACATAAGATACTCCTTTAAAACCAAATCTGAATTTACCATGCTCTGAAAAAAACTCTCCTGTTTTATAAGATATTAAACCAATGTTTTTAGATAATGATTTGAAGTTATCTAATATAGTGTCTTTAATACATTCAATTGCTGAATAATGAGCGTAGTTTGTAAAGGACTTTTCATATTTCGGTGAAAGTAAATAACAATCATCATTGAATAATAATATGCCTTGCTCAACAAATCTTTGAAGAATTACATTAAAGGGAATATGGCTCTTTAAGGGACTAATAGGATAATTTGTATAACATTCTAGGTATCTTTGGCTGATAATACCTCCACACATTTTTAAAGCGTTAAGAACATACCAATATTTTCTACCATTATTGAATAAAGATTCTTGAAATAAATCGAAAAAATCGACATTTTCTTTGTGCTCTTCAAGAAAACAAAAATGTTGCCCGCTTTTATAAAATCCCGTAATTCTTTTGATTGACTTATCACGAATAATAGTTTTACTCGCTGTATTTGCAATTAAACCGTATTGACTAACAAGTATTGCACCAAGCTCACCTGACATCAATGGTCCTGTCTGTTTTAGTATTATTTCACAATTTGTCATATGACGCTATATATAAAAAACTCTTTAGAGTTTTTTCAACAAGACTTTTTTTTTTTGATTTAGCCCAGTAAAAAGGTTTAAAAAAATTTTAAAACTTCAATATCAACATCAATTTGAAGCATTTTTAGTGTCACATTAGTTTTTTAATACACTAATTATATTGATTAGTTCAAAAAGCGAATCTTCTTCTTTTCTGTCTACTTCATAAAGAAAATTTCTATAATTTTCATTAAATATAACTCCTAAATTTAATTCGTTTATTAATAAATCTGGTGGTATATTATGAATCATTCTATAGTCTGTGAAGAAATAGTTCCCTTTTTTATTCTTTCGGTTGTTTATTGATTTTTCTTCCCAATTAGAACCAAAACCACCATACCAATTATATAACAAAAGTACTTGTTCTTGATTAGACATCATAGAACGTAAAACTCTTAAATAATCTCTTTTTGATTCATACGAAATAAGATTATTATTTTGCTTTGCTACAAATTTTACAGTTTGAAATAAATGCCTGTAATAATGAGCCAATATTGACTGATGACCAGAAAATGGCTTATAATTAAAACTTAACCATAAACTATTGCTCTTAATATCGCTTGTTAAAACGTTTCCTGTTATATAATATTGATGATATTCTTTTATACCTGATTCTAAATGTTCGTTTCTTTTGGCTTCTAATTCTCGAATAAAATCATCTAAAACTAAATTTAGGAAACCTGTTGAATCATTTTGTTTATACCTGTCATTACTCTTTTTATATAAATTAATACCATTAAAGAAAACAAAGTAGGAATGATTGAATATAAATTGCTTTAATAGAATATCAACTTGTTCTTTTTGTGGTGATGCTAAAAGTTTAAATTTAAACATAAAAACTTTAGTACAGATTAAATGAATTGCTTCAAATTCCTTTAACATTGTAACAAAAACCTTCTTTCCTGATGTTGTTTTTTCTTTTTTTGAATCTTTTTTTGCAGCTTTGCTTTTATCATTATTATCATATTCAAAAACATAGCCTCCAATAGTCATTTCATTTAGATTTTCTCTATGTAAATGTAGCATCTCATAAAATTGACTTTCAAACTGTTGAATCTTGAATTGATTTTTAATATCATCGTTTGCAATCTTTTGTATGTAAAAAGCAATAAATGTTAATACAGCTCCAGCAAGAGCAATAAATGGATTCATAATACCTCCAATAGTATCTCCAATTTGACCTGTTTTATCGTCAAATTTTATTGAATTACCTATATCAGTATCGGTATAAAAATATGGTGTAATAAAAGAAATTATTATTAAAATTACACTTATTACAATCAATGGTGTAATTATATAGTTTTTATTTACTCGTTTAATATGATTATCTAATATGTTTTTAAAGCTTAACATTGATAAAAGCAGAAAAACAAATATTATTAAAATACAGGTTAGTAATATGTTATATGTACTCATAAAACCCTAATCATTAAGTTTTATAAATCCATCCTTTTTATCCCTCCACCTAGCTCTTACTAAATCTTTGTCAAAATCTGCATTTATTAATTTTAATTTATCTGCGTGATCGGTTATGATTATTTGAGGTTCAATTCCTGTTTCTAATAAAGTGTAATTACAAAATTCAACCAATTTATCAAAAAGATTTGTGACTGCATTTATGTCATCATCGTATTTAGTTTCTTCATTTGATATTTTTTTTAACTTTTTTCCATCAAAAACTTCGTCATTATCAATTTCAGTTGGAAAATAAACTTGACTAGGCTGGTCTAAAAATAATATTGTAGGGATTAAAGATTTATCCTTTAAACTACACGAATAATATAATAAACTAGTAAAAAGTGCCACATGGCTTGAAAGCCAATTAGCACCACTACCCATAGACCTTAAATAAACCTTTTTATCAGGATACCCTTTAATTAAAGTCTGTTGATACAATTCAAATGTCTTTGAATCAAATTTTAAATTTAAATTATCTTTATATATTTCTTCAAATTCTAACTCTTTACCAATTCTAATCATTTGTTGATTAATTTGACGCTCTGCTAAATTTAATTTATTATCAACATTATAATCTGTTTTCAAATTTTGCTCAATAATTGAAATTGAATTTTCTAAATTATTAATTTTAGTTTCAATTTCTGTCAAACTATTTGTTTTAATTGTTTCTAAGAAAGCTTCTATTTGGATAATTACTTTGGTAGCTTGATATTCTATGCTTTTATTTTTTTCAAGTGAAGTAATAACTTTATCTAATACGTTTAGTTCATTTTTAATCAAATTAGCTTCAACCATTAATTTTTTCAGTTTTACTTCGTATTCTTTTTTATTACTAACAAAAGATTCAATAGTATATTGCGATTTATCCATTTCGCTATTAAACCATTCTATAGCTTCTTTTAGTTTGTTTTGTTTATCTATTAACTTAATGTTTTTATTTCCACAAAAAATACATTCACAATTACTTAAACTAGATTCATTAGCATGAGATATATTTGATTTTTGTTCGATGAAATCTTTTGCATAAATAATTGAAACATCTATTTCACTAATGATATTTTGAATTTTTCTAATATCTGAAACAATCTTATTATAACTAGTCTGTAAATCATTTTTCTTCTTTATATTCTGATTTGAAAAATCATTACTTATAATATTTTCTTTACTAGAAATTAAATTGTCTAAATATTCTAAACTTTCATTTGGTCTTTGTAGAATTGAGTCAATATTTTTTTTAAAAAGTTTTTTATTTGTAATAAGTTCAAATTCCTCTAACAAAAATTTTAATTTTTCTTTGTTCTCGTTAATGTACTTTTTAGTACTTTCTTTTATAAATTCTAATTGCTTTAATTCTCTATTTAATTCAGCTAATCTTTGTTTTAATGGGAAGTACTCAGAATCAACAAAACTTAAAAAAATTTTAAATTGTTCAATTACTTGTTCTTTTTTTTCTTTTTCATCAAATCTGTAAAAAAGAGCATGTTTATTAGCAATTAAATTCTGATGTTGAAGCATAAAAGAAGTGAAATTTCTGTAGGATGGAGCAGCTTTTTTTGCATTATTATTTCTAAATTTTCTATCCTCTAAATCTTCATCAGTATCATCAATATCAATTTTAAAATATTTATTTAATTCTTTTCTAAAATCTTTTAAAGTATATTTATCTAACGAATGAAAATATTCAATATTAAAATTACTTATGTTTTCAATAAATGAATTATCAGATGTTGAAGCCAAAAAACAATCTTTTTTGTTCTTGCTTCTACCTAATATTAAATAAATTTCTTTTAATTTTATTACGACAAAATAAAATACAGTATTATTAGTTATTACACCATCTGGAATTATAAATTCTGAACTTCCAAAACAATAATCGAAAACTTCTAATATCGCACTTTTACCCGTAGATGAGCGTCCTGTAATAACATTTACACCTTCTTTAAAATTAATGTGATGAATTTTTTCATCTTTAGTTATTACTCCTATATATTTTATAAATGCTTTCATATTTTTTTTATACCTAATCTCATATAAATATGAGTGATTTTCTCATTTTTAAATATTAATGCTAAATTTTGTGAAGCCTTAAAGTTTTCAATTAATGTTTTATCAACTTTAAAATCATTTTTAATAAATGTTATTGATAAATCTTTATTCAATCTTAAAGAGCCTGTATCAAAAGCATATTGCAAACATAGATTTGTTAACTCTTTAAAATCTTCAACTCTCCCAGGCAAACCATACAATTTATCACTTTTTCTAATTTCAGTTTTATTATTTTTTATATCTTCTTTTTGAACAAAATTTATAAATGTTCGCAATTCCTTCTTTTTATTTTTTAAAACTATCTTGCTATATTCATATAAGACTAATGGTAGTATTAAATATGCGAGAAACATATCTTTACCTTGTTTTCCTTCATATTTTTCATAAAACGTTATTATTATAGGTGTTAATATGAAAGGATTATTATATAAAATATTTAAATTTTGAATCGCTTTACTCATTTGATTTATTTTTTAATTTCCATATAATTTCATCTTTTTCATCTGCTAAAATATGATACATACCTTTTTTAAATATAAGAGGTGTATTATTAAAAATGTCTATATTTATTATCTCTTTTTCCATTATATTATCAAAGAAATCTTGAGATTTACTTTCAATTTCTAAATCATTACAATTTCTTGACATACGATCATAAACACTAGAGTATTCATCTATTAATTCGTTTTGAAATTGCAGAAGTGATTCAACTCGTTGTGTTCTTGTTTTAAATTCATTATTAATTGTATTAAATGTAAACCAATAATGGTTTAAACTTCTTGGAATAACAGATTCATAATTAATTTCCTTAATTTTTTTAATAAAATCATATTCAACAAATTCCTTTTTTTTACTTTCAGGAATTATTGTTAATTCTTTATCATATGGAAACAACACTGAATTAATCTTATATTTATTATTTAAATCAATTAGTTCTTGTGAGAAATTATCATAACTAATCTCCCAACCTTTATTATATTCCTCACTTTGTATAATATATCCCAATAAAGAATTTAAAACACTTTCTCTATTTTCTTCATCAAAAGATTTTAATTTAACATTTTTTAATTTAACTATTAACTCATTTCTTTTAAGAACTGAACTATCGATATATACTTTATCGATTATATCAAGTAATTTATAATCATCAGAAAAAACTAATCTCATTAATTTTAATGATTCTGGGATACCAGCTTTATCATCTTTTGCTAAAGCTTTTTTGTATCTATTTTCTGCATCTGTCAATATATTATTTAATATTTCTAATCTTTCATTTTTACTTGAAGTATTCCATTTTTGAAGATATGAATTGTTTCCAATTTCTTGAGTAGTGGCTAAAATTAAAAATTTGTATTTTTTGGAATCAAAATTTGAAGACAACCAATTATTCAATGTATTCCAAAAGTTTAAATGTGAATCGGTAAGGTTATCTTCTTCTGAATACTCTTTTAGTTCTGTTTGTATTCCATTTTCTTTATCAATTCTATTTATTAAACTAACATCACCATCCTTTTCAATATAGATACTTTCATTTTTATCCATATCAAAACATTTCTCAAGTGCTAAATAGAATTGAGATATTATTGCTCCTGTTGGAGCTGGTGATGAAAATTTAACTTTTTTTCCCATAATTAACTATTTTCAACTATTAATTTCTCCTCATCTGTTAATCCATATAACTCATAGACCATTGCATCAATTTCTTTATCTGTTGTGTTAATTTGTTGCTTTAGGTTTTGAACTTCTGCTTTTTTAGTTTCAAATACATCCATCCAATCCATTTCATTAAGTTTGGTTAATTCTTTTATGGTTTGAAGGTTGTTTTTAACTCTTTCTTTATTAGATTCTTTTATAGCTTTGTTAATCTCTTTTATAAAATCTCCAAAAGATAACTCATACCAATTTTCTAACTTTTTTGTAAGCTTTTCGATAGCAAATTGAGATTGTAAGTATTTTGTGAATTTACTTTCAATGTTGTCTAATTCTAAAGTATATAGCATCATTTTATTAACGACATTGTCTAAAACATCACTTGAGTAATTATTTGGTATTGGAATTTTAAGTATATATTGACTTTTTAAGCGTAAGTAACCACCTCTTGCTTTTACACAAATCGTATTTAGATAGGTTTTTATTAAAGTTGAGTTAAGAATACCTAAAAGGGACTTAGAATCTGAGGCAATCCCAAAACAAGTCATATCTAACAATACGTTGTCTGCAAAAGTAAAGTTTACAGTTGATGAAATATCTGGATAAACAATATATCTAGTATTAAATGGAAAATCAGTTTTTATTTGTTGAAATTCATACCATTTTTTGGTTCCAGAAATTATTCCTTTGTCAATTATTGCTCTTTTACTTAAAATTGATTTATCTTTTTCTAAATAAGAAAATTCAGTTTTATAATCTTCTTCTTTAATTAATTCTAATTTATTATCAATTTTTTTATAAGGGAAGAATATCTTATTTGCAGTAATAGTAGGTCTATATCTTTTAACTTCTCTACCAACTAAATAATCATTTAGCAGTTGTGAATTTCTTATTTCAATTGGAATTTTAGTTTTTTCAAAAATAAAACTACCATTTGCACCTGTTTTAATGCCAACTTGTGGTTTTTCAATTAATTTACCTAATTGTTCGTTTTTCTTTTCAAGTTTCTTAATTAGTTTAAATAAACTATCATCTACACTACCTACTGACCAAGAGCCTAATCGTTCAAATATTTCTGATTGTTTTACATCAATTGCATTAGAAAATAAATTTTCAACTTCTTCGTAATTATCATTAGACACTACTAAAAGTTTGGAAAAATTGTTATCTGGATTAATATTTATTTTTTTAAATAAAATTATAGATGGATATGCAACAATACCTGAAAACACATCTAAATCTTGAAAATCTATAAAGCACTCAATATGAGTTTCTTCATGTAGAAAATCAATTAAAATTTTACCATATTTTGTTTTCGTATATTTACTTGAAACTATAAATCCAGACAAACCTTTTGCCTTTAAAATATTTTGAACTTTCTCGAAAAAGTATACATAAAGGTCTGATTTTCCTGTAAATAATTTATAATTTTTCTCTAAATAATTTTTAGATAAAGAATCAATAAATTCATTTCTAACATAAGGAGGATTTCCAATAATTACGTCAAAACCACCTTTGTCAAAAACCGTAGGAAACTGTTCTTTCCAATTGAATGCCTTATCACCAGCGACAGATTTACTATCTATTAAGCTGTTGCCGCATTTAATATTGCTGTTTAAGTTGTTTAGCTTTCTACGAGGTTGTGCAGTTCTTAACCATAAAGATAATTTAGCAATTTCTACACTTTCTTCGTTTAAATCGACCCCATAAATATTGTTTTCTAAAATGGTATTTTCAATATCGCTAAAGACTATTCCACCACCTAAAATTTTAGCTTTAAGTTCATCGATATAATTGTGTTCTTTTATTAAGAAATCTAACGCTTGGTTTAAGAAAGCACCACTACCACAAGCGGGGTCGCAAATGGTTAATTGTAACAGCCAATCTCTATATGTGTCTAGTATTTCAACTAACTTAATAATAGTAGCTTGTTGTCTGTTTTTTCTTCCTTTAAAATATTCTTCTTCTTTAAAACCTAATTCGTTTTTCTTTTCATTGCATAGTTTACCAATTGTATTTTCTACTATGTATTTTGTAATATATTTTGGCGTATAAAAAACACCATCTTTTTTACGTTTACTTTTTTGTTTGTCAAAATCGCCACCTTCAATTTCTGCATTTACGCTTTCAATTTCGTTAAGTGAGTTTTCAAAAATATGACCTAAAATGTTTACATCAACTTGGCTTTCAAAATCATAAGAAGCTAATGTTTTGGTATGAATGTACAATAAATCATTATCAATTTCTAATTGGTCTAATACAATATCTTCTTTAAACAAGCCACCATTATAGGCGTAAATTTCGGCTCTGTTAGTTGTTCCTTGTCTACCAGTGTCGAGAAATTTAAAGTACTGCTTAAACATATCGTAAAGCGGTCTTTCGTCACCAAAATCAATATCTGCTTTCCATTTGTTTAAGATTTGTAATGTACTATTTGGAGGTAATAATCCTCTATCTTCAGCAAAGAATACAAATAAAAATCTATCAATTAATTTTTGCGATTTTTTGAATAGATTTAACTTTACGTTTTTCTCTAATTTTAATAAATCAGCTTTTGTTTCTTCATCTAAATCAGCTTCATTAACATCAGTGCTTATTTTACTTAAATTACTTTTTATACGTTTAGTATTTCTCTTTACTAAGTCACGATATAATTCTCTTTTAAAGACTGAATAATCTTTGTAGAATTTTTTTGTAATTTCTTCTTCTTCTAATAAAGATGCTTCTTTAATTTTTAAAGGGATATTGTTTTCAATATGATCTTTATATAAACATAAATATAAGAGTTCAAATTGTTCTTTTGAAAGTTCAAATAAATTAAATTCTTCAAATTCTGTTGCATCATTAATATAGAAGCGTAACTTTTCATAGTTAGAAGTTATAACATACACACATTCTTTTTGATTTGCTTTGTAATCAAAAGCTTGTTTACGTATGCTTTCTAAATCTTTAGTATTAGTGCCTTTTAATTCTATAACACCAGTAGCTTTATTATCAAATAATATAGCACCATCTGCCTTACGAGAGTTAGTTTGGTTTTTATATTCAGCTACTAAATTAAAATTTGGATTTGGCTTTAAAGTATAGTCTAATATATTTACAAATAAATCTGTCAAGAAAATACCTTGATATTCTTCTTCTTTAGAATTTCTAATGTTTTCTTGTATAGTTGGGTTCAAAAAATGATTGGCATATTTTTTATATGCTTTCTCAACTTTTGACGTTTCTAATTGCTTTAAGTACTTTTTAAGTACTGATTTTTGATATAATGACATATAAGGAAAATTCTGTAGTAAGATGAAATTTAATTGGGTTAAATTTAATAAACTTTTTGGGTTTTAATGAATAAAAGTAGATACAATAAAAATATGAATTTAAAACAATATCTTATACTGTGCAGTTTCCAAGTTTATAGTAGTTGGAATATGCACACTTTTTAAATATTTTGTTTTACGTTCAATTAAGTTTCTAATATCAGAATGAAGATTAACCGTACCTAATTTTCTAAAATAAATCTTCTTTTGATTACAGAATTTATTCCGATTCCCGTTTTTAATAATATCATCCCAAAAGTTGGTGTTAAAAAATTTATCATCAACAGATTTTGATTTATCAAAAAGTAAAATATTGTCCCATTCGTTTAAAAGCGAATTAATCAGCACATTATAACGATTTCTATCTGTAAGATTTTGTAGTGTAAACAACCCTAAACCATTAATAAATTTAGCTTGTTTTGATTTTACTTCAAACCGAAATGTATTATTACAATGGTTTGGAAATTGCACACTTTTGTCATAAGCTTTAATCAGTTTATATGCTTCATTTCCGGCAATTTTAAAATCAAAGTTATTAGGCCTATTAAATGCTCTTTTCTCATGATAGATTATATTATGAATTAAATCAGGGATTAAAACTTTCGGATTAATATTCACACCATATTCAAGATTTACTAAATAGCATTTACTTAAATCCAAATCAAATGTCTGCTGTAATTCTAAAATTGTATCAATGCAGTCTGAAATATAAAAATCATTGGCGTTGTGTTCTTCATTGTTAAAATAATAGTGTAAACTCCCTTTAATTTCCAATCTATTTTGAAACTTAGTAAAGTATAAATTTTTGTGTTTTCTTCTCACCAATTCTTTGACTTCATCATCAAACCTTTTTTCAGACTTACCATCAAACTCCAATAATGGATTGCTCCAAACTGAATTAATGAGGGCATCATCTGTTATTTTAATTTTGAATAAGTCAATCATTAGGTACGTTGATTGGAATTATTTCTTTTTGAATGCTCTATAATTGTCATCCAACATTTTATTGACGTCGGCTATTTTATAGAAGATTTTGTTGTTGATTTGACTGAAGGCTATTAATCCTTTTTCACGCCAATTGGCAGCAGTTCCGGGACTGATTTTAAAAAGTCTCTGAAATTCATCATTGTCAATAATTACTTTATTGAAAATGATTTCTTGTTTATTGGTACTAAGTGCAGTTAGTTCCTCTAATCGTTTTTCGATGTTTTTAATACTAGATTTGAAAGGCTCATCCATCACTATACTTTTTTAGAGTTGATACTGATTAATGCACTTTCAATTTCTGAACGCTTGTAGCGGATTAAATTTCCTAAACGATAGGGATTAAGGATTTTCTTTTTATTCCAATCAGACAGCGTAACAAGAGATACTTTTAGAATCTCTGCCGTTTCTTGTCTTGTAAGATACTCTTGTGGAGTAATGGGTTGAAATTTAGAGCTAGGGATTTAATTTCTGCTCTAACATCCGTTAAGATGCTTTCTTTGAACTCTTCGGGAGTAACCCCGAATACTTGGGTGATTTTAGACTGTTCCATAATTAACTTTTTACTGTTATGATGGAACAAATTTATCGAGAGGTTTCTCGAATCTTATTATTGGAGTAACTCCAAAAGGTACTCCAGAGGTTACTCCAAGTTATCTAAAAGCTGTTGAATTTTATCAATATCATCAACATAATTAACACCTAACACTGATTGTCTTTTTTCTAGGTTTTCAATTGCTGTTTTGATATTTTTCTCGTTTTTACCCAATAATTGACTGATTATTTTAGCTTTTTTAGTATTGGGAAGTCTAGAAAGATAGTTGGTATTAAATACACCCAGTTTATCCAAAAGAATTACAGCTTGATTTACTGTTAATTGCTTAGTGTTACTATCTTTTTCATTATTTTCACTATGTATATCTTCAAACTAAATTGGACTTTTGCTAATAGAGTATTTCGTTAATAATTCAAAGATAAATGATTTTTTTG
>NZ_JBYFCC010000021.1:0-79724 GCF_057652995.1 Flavobacterium sp. T50_26 | reverse complement strand
ATAAAATTAAACAAAAAAATAATGGGGTTTTAAAACCCCATTATTTTTTCTACTTACACAGTTTATGTTATAGTACCATTATCCCTGAAAATTCTTTCCATTTTCCATTTTCTTTTTTATATATAATTGCTCTACCGCTGTTGAGTTCAGACCTTTCAATATATACTGTTTTTTTATCTTTTGAAAAAACCGGCAAACTGAACATCTCATATGATTGATTACCAAATTTCTGTGTATATTTTTTAATAAAATTATTTAATCTATCTGAACCCTCTCTGTTAACAATGTTAGTTAATGAATCAATTATTTCACTTGATAGTAATTGTTTTGGGTAAATTGAATCTTGAACCAATTTCATTTCTTTTCTTTCATCAATCTGTTTTTTTATAAACTTTAAATCTTCATTTGTAAAATAATTACTTAGTTTAAAAGTTGAATGATTAGTACTGTCAAAATAGTGTGGAATTTTTAATTCATCTAAAATATACCAATCTTGAGTTCCTTCTAGAATTTCTACAGCTTTTGAATCATTTAAAACCATTTTGATAAACATATAAATATCTTGGTCAGTCACTGATTCTGACTCGATCGCTTCTTTTTTAGTTGGATTGGAGCAACTAATAAAAAAAATTATAATAACTAAAATTCTTATAACGATTTTCATTTTCTTAGTAGTATTAAGAAGAATAAAAATAGAGAATTATTTAATTAGATTTTCACTATTTTAAATTCAATTTAAAAAAGGTCCACCAAGCAAGCTTAATGAACGTTAATTTTTTGATGGCTTAATTATAATCTCGCAAAGCCGCAAAGCAAAGCTAACCCTTTGCGTCTCCGCGTCTTTGCGAGAAAATAAAAATTAGTGTGAAACCCTAATTCCCCGAACTCCAATCAATCTTTCTGGAAAAATACATCACAGCGGCTAAAATCAAGAACAATCCGATACTACCAACCAACAATGCATAATCTTCCATTTGAATAATTACAAAAATAAAGGTGTATAAAAACGTTAGCGAAATCCCGATGAAAGCCGGAAACTTTTTATTCTTTAAAATTGAGATGGAGTAGAGCGATATCAACACAATTACCGAAGCTCCCGCAACCACATACGCCAACGTGAAACTACTGTGTTCTGTTATCGAAATCAGCAACGTATAAAACATAATCAACGCCAAACCAATCATCGAATACTGAAAAATATGTATGTTGATTTTACTAATGCTTTGGATGAGAAAAAAGATCAAAAACGTTAATCCAATCACTAAAAATCCGTACTTCGAAGCTCGTTCATTTTGCTGGTATTCATCTACCGTTGTGATGAAATCTACACCAAAAGCATGCGGTCTCACATTTGGTAATGTTTCAAATGATTGTTGCGGGAAAGGTCGGTTGAGGTGCAACACTTCCCATTCGGCTTCAAAACCTTTTGACGTGATTTTTTTGTTTTTGTCATTAGGCAAAAAGTTTCCTGAAAAACTCGGCGAAGGCCAATTGGAAGTCATCTTTGAAGAAGTCGTTTTGCCAATAGGAGCAAAGTGAATCATTTTACTTCCGTTATAATTAATGTTGAAAGTGAAGTTTTGCTTTTTATTTTGCTGAAGCGATTGCAAATTCACCAAACCGGTTTCTAACGTTGACATCGAATCGTTTTGCTTGTTTTGCGTAGGTTCAAAACGATAAACCGAATCGCCTAATTTTAAATTCACTTGACTTTTGATGCTTTTTAAATTCGTTGTCCGAATCAAAATAGTGGCTTTGTCCCACATAATATTTTCATCCGCAATCGAATTGATTTTGAAGTTAGGAAAAACATAACTTCCCGAAAAATCCATTTGAGCATTAAACACATTCGACTTATACAAACTGCGTTGCAACGGTTTGACCATTGTGACATCGGTTGTGTTTTTCAGTTCTTCCGGGAAGAAATAAGCTAGTTTGGTTTCGGTGACATATTTTTTTACTTGTATGTTGGTTTTGTCGTCATATTCAATTACTTCGCTGGTGTGTTTGTATGGAATTTTTAAAATCGGACCATAAAAATAAATTTCTTCGCCCCATTTTTCGGAAGTTTCTGAGACGACTTCTTTTTGACGTAAGGAACGTTCTTCAATTAAGCTTTTCACAAATTGAAGCGGAATCAATAAAATGAGCGTTAGAAAGCCAACCATAATGATTTTTGCGGTGTTGGACTGAAAGAAATTGGTTTGTTTTTCCATGATTTTTGATTTTTAGATTAATTGATTTTTAGAAATTAAATAGATTGATACGATTAATGGTTATATAAAAATAGCCTGCTGCAATTGGAAGATTAGCCAATATGATAAGGATTTTAATACCAAAATATTCCCGATGATTTCGGAAAAAAATAAAATGATGAATCAGGTTGAGTAATACTAGACTATTGATTAATAATGCTGTCATTACATAGTAAATTCCAATAATAATTATGAGATCTACAGTTGGGAATAGTTGATGTGTTAAAAACAAAACCGTGCCAATGCCAAATGAAAAAATAGCAATTTGCGTTGACAGTTGACCGTTTACTATAGCATACGTTTGTTTAGTCATGATGATAATTTTTAGAAACTATAGAGCTTGATACGAAGTATAAAACCAACAGAAATGTTCCGAATCCGATGGTGAAGTTTTGAACATCTCGCATGAAAAGACAATCCACACAAGAAGCAAATAAATCGATTGGATTAGCCAGTAAATCCCAACTGTTGAATCGCAGAAATCGTCCGAGATAAATACCAAAAGCGGTTAAGTAGAGAATGCAAAACAGCATTATCTTACTTTGAATTTTGGAATAATGCAGTTCTATAATTTTTTCGATGGTTCGAATAGAAAATAATCCCAATGCAAATCCCGTAATTGAGAAGGAGGAAACCAACACCAAATCAAACCAAAACGGAACATCCGGAAATTTGTTGATATGTACAAAATCGGTTAATAGATAAAAGGAATTTGGCAGAAACAGCAACCAAACCAAAAGGGTTCCGATTCGTAAAAATCTCCTTTCTTGAAAAGTGACTGAAGTGAAAAGAAAAAATGAAATTAAGTAGGGGATGAAGGCGAGAAATAAATTCCATATTAAAAAGAAAAAGAAAACACTTTGTGTCACTTTTGCTCTAATTAATAATAAAAGAAAGCAGAAAAGAGTTAGCGTAGCAAATACAATCACTTCATTTTTCCTGATGCTTTGGTAGTAAGTTAGTTTTTTCATTTGTAAAGCACTTTGTTTTTCAAAGTTAAAATTTAAAAAAATAGGTTAATTTTTTCTGATTAATTTTTCGAGAGCTTCGATATGATCTTGAAAGGCTTTTTTTCCGAGTTTGGTAGCTTTGTAGCTGGTGTTGGGTTTTTTTCCGATGAATTGTTTTTCAATGGCGATGTATTCTTCAGATTCTAAGGCTTTGGCATGCGAGGCAAGGTTGCCATCGGTGACACCTAACAATTCTTTTAGTGTAGTAAAATCGGCACTTTCGTTCACCATCAAAATCGACATAATGCCCAGTCGGATTCGATGGTCAAAGGCTTTGTTTATATTTTGTATGATGTTTTTCATTTTACAAAGGAAAGGAATTAATTTTTTTGAACACTGATAAATAAAATTTGAAAAATTGAAAGAAATTTAAAAATCCAAAAGTCGAATAATCTAACAATCAGATAATCGAACAATCGAACAATCCAATTATCTACTCCCTTTCATATTTAAAATACATAATACTACCATATAAAATGTGGCAAACGCCGAAACCTAATGCCCAAAATAATAATCCATAGCCCAAAAACCAAGTAGAAAGTAAACCTAAAACAATAAAAGTTAATCCTAAATAGCGAACACCTCCTATTGTATATTTACTTGCATTTACACAAGCTAATCCATAAAAGATTAAGGTAAGCGGTGCAACTAAACCTAACATTTCTTTTTCAATAAGAAATATAATAAAAAAACCTCCTGTAGCTAATGGAATTAAAAAATTGATCACTAATCGTCTTGCGGTGCTGTTCCAAATCGTTTCATTGTTCTTTTTTGCTTTTTGAATGCTCAATAGAATTCCAGTTAATAAAGAGAGTAAAGCTACAGATACAGCAATAACAAATAATCGTATAACGGCTTCTTCTGAAATTACTAAATTTTTATAGGCTCCCATTGTTGACGTATCAAAGTAAATCGTTTTATAAGCCAAATATGCACCAATTAATGCGTATGTTCCGGCTAAAATTCCAGATAGTCCGCTCAACGATAAAAAGCGTGAGGAACGATTCATCAAATTTTTGATTTCAGAAAGGTCGTTGAGGTATTTCTCGTTTTCCATTTTTAAAGTACTTTGAGATGCAAAGTAAATTATAAAATTTTTTACAACCAAACATTTTTTAATTTATTTTTGAAAAATGAAACCAGCTGAAGAATATATTTTAAATCAACCCGAATTATACCGGGATATAATACTGAATTTGCAAGTAATTATTGAAAAGGAGCTACCGGAAGCTGTTTTATTGTTCAAATGGAAAATCCCATATTATTATGTAAACAATAAACCATTTTGTTTCATAAATGCCAGTCACAAAGGCAAGTTTGTTGATTTAGCTTTTAATAAAGGCTATCAACTTCAAAATCATTCGGAGTTTTTAAATGGAGAAAAACGAAATACATTTAAATCATTACGCTATTTTTCAATTCATGAAATTGATAATGAAATCATAATTGATTTGATAAAAAAACAAAGGCTATTTTATGAAAAATAGGCTTCAAAAATTATATAATTTTAGAACCCCAAATAAACAAACATATTTACATTAAGTTGTGGTAAATTATCAGTAGTAAGACTTTGTTGAATAACACCACCATTTATTGAAGTTGTTAGTAAAGAATGAAAATGGTCACTAACGGTATTTGTTGCTGTTGATGGAATATCAATGGTATGCGTGTGGTCTCCACCCGAATTAATAGAAAGTGCTCTTGGGTTTCCGTTAAAACCGGCGTTAACTCGGCCATTATATCCGGCTAATCCAGATGCAGTAGTCACTGAGGAAGCACCACCGCCATCTGAAAACGTAGCTCTAACTAAGCCATAATAATCATCTGTTGCGTTACGATTAGCGTTGTGGGTATGTGTATGACTACCATTACTACTAGTTGAAACTGGAGCTGGATCAACAGTATGTGAATGACCTCCGCCGAAATTTGTAAATCCAGTAAGGGTAACATTTGGTAGTTGATTTTGTGTAATGTTTGTTGCAGTAGATGTTGTACCAACTGTGCCACCTTGTACGACTATTTTATTTGAAGCATCAGGAAGATTAAGCGTAGTGCCACCGAATAAGCTAAAAACATTTGTTTGTTGCGTTGCTGATAGAGTAGCGACTAGCCTTCCATCTAACAAAATCCATCCATTATGGTCTGTTGTTTTGACACTGCTTTTTATATCTCCAATTTCATTTAAACTGCTGTAGGATAGTTTTTTCCAACTCGATCCATCAAAAAAATAGTAACCTATTTCATTAATATGAATTGTTTTTATCGATATAGGCGATGGAATTGAAGTAACATAGACAATTACACCTGTTTGATCTGTACCATAAATGGCATCTTTATCTCTTAATTCGTTTCCGGAAATATTTGGTGCTTTTATGCCATCAATTTCAGTAGAAATTCCTGGTTTACCTTCAACATCAAGTGTAGATTTTGGTGCAGTTGTGTTTATTCCAACTTGACCATGAATTGAAATTGAACTAATACTAACCATTAAAATGATTACAAATCTCCTTAGCATAATACATATAAATTAATTGGTTGAAAGAAAATAGTTTTTTCAAAATTTTGAAAGTCAAAATTTAAATTCAATTACAAATTTGTATATTTTACGGATGGTTCAACTGCTACTTTTGGGTGATTTGTTTAAAGGAAGGTATAATTTAGATAGATTTAAAAAAATATTGATTACTTTTCATAAGTTAAATTGATAAGATTTTTATTGATGATATAATTTGTAATATGAATAAACATAAATTTTATATAGTAATATTTTTGTGTTTAGTTTTTATAGCCGGTACTGCACAAAATAAAGTAAAAATTGATAGCTTAATTTTATTTCTAAAGTCTCCTAAGCAAGATACACTGACTGTGTATGCCTATTGTAATCTAGCTTCAGAACTTGTTGGAGTAGATAATGAACAAGCCAAAATATATGCTCTTAAAGGCTTGACGATTTCTAAAAAAATTAAAAACAAAAAAATGCTGGCTTGGGCGAATCATGTTGTTGGATTGTCTTATGATTATATTGGAATTGCAGATAGTGCATATTATTTTTATTCCAAATCCATCGAATTAAAAGAAGCGTTAGGTGATGTAGAAGGTATTGCAACAACAAATTTAAACATAGGTGTCTTGTATTTTTATCAAAAAGAATATGATCGAGCATTGGTATATTATCAAAAAGCTTTAGAGTTATACAAAAAAACGAACAACGAAGTTAGGGTTGCGGCTGCACTAAACAACATAGGAGCAATCTATCGTGTTCAAAAAAAATATAAAAATGCAATTGAAGTTTACAAGCAATCATTAAAATTGAAAGAAAAAGCTAATGATATGGCAGGAATGTCTAATGCAATGAATAACCTTGGAATTGTTTATATGTATTTGAATCAATTTGACACAGCAGAATCATTTTTAAAACGTTCGTTAGAATTTCAAAAGAAAGTAAATGAAAAAAATAATTTGATTAATTCTTATTTAAGTATCGCAAATTTATATGTTAAAATGGAAAAATTTGATGATGGTCGTTTTTACCTTAATCAAGCCATAAGAAGCGGCGATTCATTAGACATGCCACATGAGATGATAGAAGCATATAAAATTTACACTGTTATAGACTCAACAACTGGTGATTTTAAATCTGCTTTTGAACATTTAAAATTGTATAATGAAACTTCGGGTATGGTAATTCAAGCAGATCGAAAAAAAGAAATGGATAGATTAGAAACCATTTATCAAACCAAGGAAAAAGAAAAAGAAATTGAACTAAGCAAAACGATTATACAAAATAAAGAAAAGGCAATTTGGATTATTAGTATTATTTCGTCTGTTTTATTAATACTTGCTTTTTGGTTATTATGGTTAAGGTATAAGCTTCATTTAAGTAATAAAAAATTAAATATCTTGGTAAATCAAAAAGAAGACTTGGTAAAAGAAATTCATCACAGAGTTAAAAATAATTTACAGGTAATCAGCAGTTTACTCAACATGCATGTGCGTAGGGTACAAGATCCAGAATCTAAAAAAATATTTGACGATGGTGTTTCTCGAATTCAAGCTATGTCAATTATTCATCAAAATATATACAATCACAATCAATCATTAGAACAAAAACCAATTGAATATATTGAAAAACTAATACAACAATTATATATTACTTATCAAATACCTGAAAAATCTATACAAATTAACACACAAATAGAAGACATTAATCTAGACATAGAAAAACTAATGAGTTTGGGTTTAATTTTAAATGAATTATTGTCAAATGCATTTAAATATGCTTTTATTAATAGCTCAAATGGGGTTATAGATATTAAATTAGAGAAGTCAATTGATGGTACTTTAAATTTACTAGTCAAAGACAACGGAATTGGCATTAATAGTAATTTTCAAAATTCAAATGAGTCTTTAGGTATGCGACTTATACAAGCTTTTAGTAATAAGTTGAATGGAAAAATCATATTTAAAAATGATAATGGAACTTTGTTTTTGTTAAATTTTAATCCTAATTAAATGAAAACGCTTGAAATAATAATTCTAGAAGATGAACCTATTATTGCAATGGATTTAAAAGATTTTTGCGAAGAGATAGGGCATAGTGTAGTAGCCTTATGTTATGACTTTGAAAATGCATTAATTGAAGTTGAGCGTAAGAATCCTAATTTTGCTTTAATAGATATCAGGATCGGAAATCGTGATGATGGCATTTTCTTTGGGAAGAGATTAAGTGAAGACTTTGGTATACCATTCATCTATATAACTTCATTTTTTGATGAAAAAACATTAAACATTGCAAAAGAAACTTTTCCTTCAGGCTATTTGGTAAAACCTATTAGTTTTGGTGGACTTTCTGCAGCTATTCAAGTTGGTCTGGCAAATTTTGAAAAATGGCGACCTCATAATGATACCCTTATTCAAAAATTAAATAAAATCAATAAATCTGAATTAACTGCAAGAGAAATTGAAGTAGTGCAACATTTAATGACGGGAAAAACAAATTATGAAATTGCTCAAGCACAATTTGTATCTGTCAATACCGTTAAAACTCATCTTAAAAATATTTTTGGTAAATTAGACATTAAAAGTCGTGGGCAACTTATCGCTCATTTGAACAAATAAATTTTTTGTAATATTCATTCAACAGAGTCTTGAAATTAAACACGTTACAAAAAAATATTTTTAAAAACATTTTATGTGTTTTAAATCCTAAAAATTCCACCAAATACCAAAATCTTCTGAAAAAACCAAAAATCCTGTTCGGCACTGTCGGCTTTATCATTTGTGGTTCTAATGTCGTTCATATTAATATAACCACCTTTTAATTCACCTTGAATAAAGAAATATTTTAAAAAAGTAATATTCAATCCTGCTTTTGCTGAAAGTCCGTAACCGGAAACATGAAAATCATCATGACGTTCTTTATCAAAAAGTTTTGTGTTTGTTTTTGGGTATAAAAATCCTCCGCCAACACCTTCAGTTAAATTAATTTGAAGCAAATCGGTATTGTTAATACTAAACCATTTTGAGATATCATCAACTCTTGCAATTTCTGTATTCACGTAGTTTAAACCGTCAGTGTGTTCAAAAGTTAAAAAATCTTCGGTTAACAAAACTTGTCCATTTGGCAAAGTTTCTCCAAAGTTTCCTTGATTTGGATAAAAACCTGAATAATCAACAGCTCTGTCTTGATACATCACATATTTCATGTGGTCAAAACCTACCGATATGTTGTATTTATCGGTAATAAAATAACCTATTCTCAAATTAGTTTGCGGAATGGTCATTCTGCATGGATTGATATAATCAACATGCCAACCTTTAGGTTTGTCGTGAGCAGAAACATCATATAAAGTAAAATCATAATCAGCTCCTTTGAAACGGATGTCTGATTTTGAAAAAGTTTCTCGATTTCCTCCCCAATAAAGATAGAATTTTCCTTTGTTGTGGGCTGTGTATTTTTCAGGAGTTGCCGGAACGTCTTGGGCTGATATGTGTTGAAAAAAGGCACAAAAAAAGAGCACAATCAATAGCGATTGATTTTTCACTGGATTGTTTATAAGAAAGTTTAGAATTGATTAATGGTTTTTCGAATAGCGACTAATTTGGTCATTAAATTTTCAAAATAATCTAAATGAAGCATGTTGGCTCCATCACTTTTGGCATTTGCCGGGTCAAAATGGGTTTCAATAAAAATTCCGTCAACCCCGGTTACAATTCCTGCTTTGGCGATGGTTTCAATCATATCCGGACGACCACCGGTTACGCCCGACATTTGATTGGGTTGTTGGAGTGAATGTGTAACATCTAAAACAGTTGTTGCAAATTGTTTCATGGTTGGAATTCCTCTAAAATCTACAATCATATCTTGGTAGCCAAACATTGTTCCGCGATCGGTTACCATTACATTTTCGTTTTGGCAATCCAATACTTTTTGAACGGCATGCTTCATACTTTCCGGACTCATAAATTGTCCTTTTTTCAGATTTACTGTTTTTCCGGTATTTGCTGCAGCCACTACTAAATCGGTTTGACGAACTAAAAAAGCTGGTATTTGCAAAATATCTACATATTCAGCTGCCATTGCTGCATCTTCATTGGTATGAATATCGGTTACAGTTGGTATACCAAAAGTTTGTGATACTTTTTGTAAAATTTTTAAGGCTTTTTCATCACCAATTCCTGAAAAACTATCTATTCTGGATCGGTTTGCTTTTTTAAAGGAGCCTTTGAATACATAAGGAATTTCTAATTTATCGGTAATTTGTACCAGACGGTCTGCAATTCTTAAAGCCATTTCTTCGCCTTCAATGGCACAAGGTCCGGCTAAAACAAAGAAGTTTCCGCTGTTTGTATGTTTTATTTGAGGTATTTTAGTGATATCCATAGTTGGTAGTTAAGGTGCAAAAGTACGAATAATTTAAAAAGATTTTGTAACTTATGTTACTCATCTTTTTTGGCGGTTAAACCTTTTGGAACCATCAATTTTCCTTTTTCATAAATGTTGAAATAGAGTAATAATGGTTTTTTACATCCCACCCAATGGAGTTGATATACATCCAAAAAACCGGCACCAACTTCACTTCTTTTTGTTGGAAATGGGCAGCAGCTTTCAACTTTTCTATAAAATAATTTTTCACCATTTGGTCCTGCTAGTGCTTTTAGAAAACGCTCCTGATTAATAGTGTCGTTTGATGTAGTTCGATAATAAATATTGATAGGATAATCAGAATCATATCCATATTTTGAGTCATCACTAACTTCGGTTAAAACAAAAGAATTATCTTTTTTTAACATAGGTGTTGGAGCTGAATCATCAATGTTTTTGATAGTATTTTTGATTCCACCGCAGGAAACACTAAAAATTGCAATAAAAAGCAAGAATGCTAAGCTAAGTTTTTTCATCTAATTGTATACAAATTTTAGTCAAAGGTAAAAGTTTTTTCTGATAACATTTGCAATTTCATTTGTTATAACGCAGTTCATATTCTATTTTTGTAAAAAAAATGATATGGAGCTACTTTCACAAACTTGGCACTGGTCTATTTCCGGTTTTTTAATTGGTATAGTAATGCTACTTTTGATTTATTTCGGAAAGACTTTTGGAATGTCGTCTAACCTTCGTTCGCTTTGTGCGATGACAGGAATAGGAAAAAAAATTCCTTTTTTTGACTGGGATTGGAAAAGCCAAAGGTGGAATTTGGTTGTTGTTGTTGGAACCATGATTGGCGGATTTATTGCCGTTCAATTTTTAAACGATGCTTCAAACGTTTCCATCAATCCAAAAACAATTGAACAATTAAAATTGATGGGAATAGATGAGCCTAACGGAAAGTTATTACCCAATTCACTATTTGAAAGTTCTTCGCCAAAAATGATTTTGATTTTGATTATCGGAGGAATATTTATTGGGTTTGGAAGTCGTTATGCCGGCGGATGCACTTCCGGTCATGCGATATCCGGATTGAGTAATCTTCAAATACCTTCGCTAAAAGCAGTAATTGGTTTTTTTATTGGCGGATTAATCATGGCTCATTTTCTTTTACCATTAATCTTCTAACGTATGAATTTACTTAAATATTTGCTTGTTGGAATCCTTTTCGGAATAGTACTAACCAAAACCGAGGCTGTTTCATGGTACAGAATTTATGAGATGTTTCATTTTCAATCATTTCATATGTATGGCATTATCGGTACAGCGATTGTAACAGGAATAATTGGCATTCAAATTATCAAACGAAGAAATTTGAAAGACATTGATGGCATGCCTATTGAAATTTTAGATAAAGAAAAAGGAAATGCCCGTTACTGGATTGGTGGCATTTTGTTTGGTTTAGGCTGGGCATTGGTTGGAGCTTGTCCCGGACCAATTTTTATTCTTTTAGGAGCTGGGTTTTATAATGTTGCTTTTGTTCTTTTTGGAGCTATTTTCGGTACATTTTTATACGGATTAATAAAAGATAAATTACCACATTAAAAAAAAGCTTATAATCAATTAATAGTAAACGCTTTATTTTTTTTATATCGAAAGTATATATTCGACAAGTCCTTTTTCATGCGGTAAATCCATTTTTTTGCGTAATCTATATCGTTTTATTTCTACACTTCGAACAGAAATATTTAGCAGAGGAGCAATTTCTTTTGAAGAAAGATTCAGCCTTAAAAAAGCACAAAGCCTCAAATCATTTGGTGTTAAGCTTTGGTGAGCAATTTTAATTTTCTTTAAAAAGTCTTTGTCGGCATTGTTAAAAGCATCTACAAAAACATTCCAACTATCTTCCTCATTAATGTTTTTGTTAATGTTGGTTATTACTGATTTTATGCTTTTGTTCTGCAATGGTTCGGTTGTGTTCTTTAAATCCTCTTTAATCATTGAAAGCAATTCATTTTTCTTTATTAGATTCATTGTAGAGGCAGCCAACTCTCTATTCTTACTTTCAAAGTCATGTTCTAATTGTTGATTTTTTATACGCATTAATTCCTGTTCTGTTTCAAGTTCTTTAATTTCTAACAGGCGATTATTTTCTTCAATTAGTTTTTCTTGTTGTTTTAAATAATGATTTTGATATGCTTTATTTATAAAAAAAGCCAAAACAACCAACAATAAAATATAAATAATTAAAGCAAGATTAGTAGAATACCATGGTTTTAAAATTGTAAAACTATATTTTTCAGAATTTTCACTGATAGAATTTCCAATTTTTGACCTTACAACAAAAGTATATTTTCCGGGTCGAAGATTTTTAAAATTCACAGATGATTTTGAACTCCATTCGCTCCATTCATTTTGAAATCCTTCCAATTTGTATTGAAATTCGGCGATTATATATTTATTATACTTAGGAACTGTGTAGGAAAATGTGATATTGTTGTTGTTAGAATCAAAACTTCCACTTTCATTAATAGATTCAAAAGTTAATGTCTCATTGTGTTTGTTGGTTGCAATGGTTGTAATATGAAGGTGATTATTGTTAAACATCAAATCATCTATATTGATTGTATAATAACCGTCTGTTGTGCCAACCAAGTATAACGATTCAGAAAGTTGAGAAATATTTTCATAACCCAACATTGAATTGGTGAGCGATGAAGGGATTGGAATCACATTGTGTTTTAATGTTGTACTCAATTTTCCATAAGAAAAATAATTGATGTAATTTTTAGAAAAAAACCAAAGACGATTTGATTTATCGGTCATTAATTTTCCTGAGAGGTACTCGTCTTTTTCAAAAACAGCACTTAATTTTTTACTTTTCTCAAATTTCTTACTCTTATTGTTAAATGCAAAAATGCCATCTTTTGAAGCGTAATATATTGTTTTATTAAAGTTTGCTATACTAGCATTTTTTCCTTTTTTAGGATTTTCATGAGTTTCAAAAAGTGTAACTTTTGAATAATTGGGGTCGGTTTTTATTCTAAAAATTCCTTTGTATTCATGACTAATTATAATTTCATCGGAACCGGATAGTTCAAAATATTTCGACGAATAGTCAAAGCCTTTAATTTTATTTTTAAACTGCCATGTATTATTTATTTTTTCCAAAACAGAAATTCCATAATAATTTCCTTGTAAAAGTAAATTTTTATTAAACGGACTTGGTTCAAATTTCCAAGTTCCGGATCCGTTAAAAATAGATTTTGCAGATTGATTTTCAATTAAAAATGTTCCTGAATCGTGGCCACAAAATAACGTGTTTTCATGAGAGAAAAGCGACCAAACTTGACCTTTTGTTCCCGAAACAAATTTAAAAGTATCGTATCCGTCTTTGTTTTTATAAAATAATCCTTGATTGGTTCCAACATACAAATTATCATTGTGTAATATGGAGGCGTAAACGGTTCCTAAAATTCCTGTATCGTCATAAAAACTTCGTATTGGCGAAGTTAAGTTAACACAATTGATGCCATTATCCAATCCAATCCAGATATTTTTATCAGCATCTTCAAACAAAGAAAGAGCAGTATTGTTACTAATTCCTTTGTTTTGTGTAATGTGATAAAGCGTTTTTCCTTCAGAATTAATAATAAAAATTCCATTAGAAACAGTTCCAATTAAATAACTGTCGTCTGAATATTTTTGAGCACAATAAACACTGCTGTTGTTTAGTTCAGCATCAGAATCGGTTATCCATTTAGATAGTTTATTTTCTTTAAATTCATAAAAACCATCATATTGCGTTAACAAAAGCAGTGCATTATTTCGCTTGTAAATGGAAACAATTTTGTTGTTAATAAAGAAAGGATCTTTTGAAATTAGTTTACTTACACCATTTTCTATTTCATAAAAACCATCTTTAACCGTTTGAAAATAAATTGACTTTGCTACGGAATAGGCTTTAAAAATACCGGATTCGGGTTTAATAGATTTGAACGTCTGATTTTTTGTATCATAAATAAAAATTTGATTCAATGACTGAAAAATAACCCAATGATCAAATTGCAAAATGTTCCAAAACTGTTCATCATCCAGAATTTTTGCTTTTACTTTTTCACTTAACGAAGTATATTTTAATAATCCATTTGGTTTTCGTTCCCAATACCCAAATTCCATGTAGCAACCACTGTAAATTCTGTTTTCAATAACTTTGACCGATCGAATGATTGTCTCGTTTGGTGAAGGATAAAGTTGCCATTCTGAACCGTTAAATTCTAGCAAACCATCATTATTGGCAAAATACATGATGTTTTGTTTGTTTTGCGTCATCATCCAGTTTTGATTACCGGCTTTGTAGGTACTTGGTGGATATTTAATAATGGGTGGCAATTCTTGTGAAAGACCTATAAAAGCTATAGAAAAAATATAGCACTTTAAAATCCAATTAAGCATGAACAGTTGGCTCTTTTTTAAATCAAAAAATTGGTGAAGCATAAGGAAATTAGTCGTTTGAAAGCATAAAAATACAACTTTCTACCATTAAAATTAAATAAAATTATTTTCTTGTGTGACTTTTGTCACATTTATTCATTATTCAAAGAACTATGTTTGTTGGATAAAACTCTTTAATAATGAAAACATCACTTAAAATACAAAATCTAAAATGTCATGGTTGTGCTAACACAATTACTAAAAAACTAAATGTGTTAGCTAATATCTCAAAAGTAGAAGTTAATAATGAAAAACAAACAGTTTCATTTGAATATGAAAATGAATCAGATTTAATAGAAGTAAAATCTACACTCCATAATTTAGGCTACCCAGAGGAAGGTGAAACGAATTCATTGGGTGAAAAAGCAAAATCGTATGTGAGTTGTGCAATTGGAAGAATAAGTTAGACTTTGTTATTTATCAAAACACTTTTTACAATAAAAAATTGAGCAGCTAAATACGTACTCATTATCAAAAATGAACTCATTGGTACTGGTGCATAGAATTTATTGATGGCTAAAATGCTATCAGAAATAACAAATAATACAGCACCAATTAACACCAAAAGATTGGCTGGTTTTTTCCACTCAAAATAGGATTTGATACTCATTAAAAGCATTGTGGAAATCACAAATGCATAAATGGTAACAGGAATTTTCATTTCGTTTAACGATGACCATAATACACTTAAAATTCCTAAAAGATAAATTATTACAATCGGACTAAATCGCAAATAAATTTTGGTTCTATTAATTTTATTTTGGTTTTGAAATAAGAAAATGTAAACCAAATGAGCGATTAAAAAAGCTACTAATCCAGAAATAAAAAAGAGCGGATGTTTATCTGAAAACAGTAATAAAACATCGCCAATCCATGAAAAGAATAGGGCAAAAAGTAGTGTTTTTTGTGTTGAAAATTTATCTGAAATAGCAACAATACTAATTAAAAACGGAATTAATAGTGGCTTTAACCACCAAGCCATATCTTCTTTTCCTGATAGTAGTAGAAGTAAGTATAAAAAACAAATTACAATAAAACTACGAGTAAATCTTTCTATTTTCATTATGAATTGATTGGTTTTGATGCATTTTTAAAACCTGTAAATTCATACGTAGAAAAGTAATAGGAAAACCCGAAGGAAGCTAAAAAATAAAATCCAAGAGCATAATTACTAAACAGAATAACTGAATTTAATCCAAACCAATCACCGTAAAAAAACACAATTCCAAAACCAAAAAGCAATCGATATAATTCAAAAAAGTAAGCATTTGGATTCGTATCCATCAATTCAGTGAGACTATAAATTGTGATAAAAATGAACAAACCATACACAAAAATGTTTGGCAAACCAATTGTTCCAATATTTGCAAACAAATAACTTACAAATCCCAAGGTCATGAAAAGTTGAAAAATTGAATAATAGGTTAAAAATTTTGAATGTTTTGGATTGTATTTTTCAAAAGCATACACATCTTCAATTTTGTGAACCGGGTATTTTTCTTCAAAGCCTTCCGGTCTCCAACCGGTTGGTTTAAACCAGATTGTAAATTTATCTTTCCAATTTTCAGTACGCCAAGCATCTTGAATCAACAACCACAAATGCTGAAAATTAATTTTTATCGGATTCCAAGTTTGAGCAGGTCTTGTTATACCATAAACAGCCGGAACTTCGTTTAGTTCTTCTTGAAAAGTGCCAAACAATTTATCCCAAAAAATAAAAATTTGTCCGTGATTTTTGTCTAAATATTCTTTGTTAATCGCATGATGAACTCGATGGTGCGAAGGTGTAACTATAATTTTTTCTAAAAAACCCATTTTGCCAATATGTTTGGTATGATACCAAAATTGCAAAAACAAATGCAACGGAAGAGCAATTGCAATAACTGTTGCCGGAACGCCTAAAAATGCAGCCGGAATTAATAAAAAAGTAAATAAATTTACGAAAGAAGAAATGGATTGTCGCAAAGCACAACTTAAATTAAACTCTTCACTGCTGTGATGAATGGCATGTTTATTCCAAAAAATATTGATTTGATGCGACCAGCGATGCGTCCAATAACCATAAAAATCAATGACAAAAAAGGCAATTAGGTAAGTTAGAATTGTGTTTTCAATCGTAAAAATCGCGACTTTTGAAACCATCCAATCATAGGTCAAAATCGAAATGCTAATTCCTAACACATCTTTTGTAGCATTGGTAATTCCGGAACTCAAACTCGAAACGGTATCCATTAACGGAGCCGTGTCGTTTCCTCTAAAATAGCCATAGGCTTTTTCAATTACAATGAGTAACAGAAATGCCGGCATGGCGATAATGAGTATTTTTCCGTATTGTTCCAACTGTTTTTATATAATTTCGGCACTCAAACCAGCTTCCAACAACTGTGTACATTGCGGTTTTAGCTCATCAAAATCTCCGGTTTTTACAGTGCATTTTCCTTTGTAGTGAACCAAAATCGCACATTGTTCGGCTTGTTCGCTGGTGTGACTGCAAACACGAATTAACGTGTCAATCACGTGATCAAATGTGTTGACATCATCATTAAAAAGCACAATTTCGTTGTTAATCCCAACGGCTTCTTCGACTAAAACTTCTTCTTGAATTTTTTCTATCGTACTCATTTTTTTTATTTTAAAAGATTTTTAGATTGTTGGATTTTTAGATTTTTCGAAGAATCAGACAATCTAAAAATCTGACAGTCTGACAATCTAAAAATCCAACAATCTAAAAATCCAACTATCTCAACTGATATTTCAAACTCACCCAATTATTCCGTTCAATCGTTTTTTCCAATTTCAAGCCTAATTTTTGGCAACATTCATCAATGGCAGGAATATCTTCGGTGTAAAATCCACTCAAAAATAATAAACCATTTTGATTTAAGCAATTAACGTAGCGATTCATATCATTCAAAAGAATATTTCGGTTGATATTTGCAATAATTACATCATATTTTTGATCCACCAATAATGAAGCATCTCCTTCATAAACGGTAATATGCTTGCAATTATTTCGTTCTGCATTTTCAATTGAATTCAAATAACACCAATTATCAATGTCAATCGCATCAATTGGTTTGGCACCTTTCATTTCGGCTAAAATGGCTAAAATGGCAGTTCCGCAGCCCATATCCAACGTTTTTTTACCAACCAAATCGGTTTCCAATAAATGTTGAATAACCATATGTGTCGTTTCATGGTGACCGGTTCCGAAACTCATTTTTGGCTCGATAATAATATCATATTCTGCATCGGTTTTTGGATGAAACGGTGCTCGAACATAACACGTTCGATCAACATCTATTGCATCAAAATTTTTCTCCCATTCTTCGTTCCAATTCACTTGTTCAATTTCTTCTACATGAAAAGAAATAGTGAATTCAGGAGAAGTTAAAATGAAAATATCATCCAAAATATCCTCTGACCAAAGGTTTTTTTGAACAAAAGCTGTTACACCGAATTCGGTTTCAATAAAACTTTCAAAAGGTTTTTCGCCCAATTCGGCCACTAAAATTTCGCAACCTAATTCTTTCGGTTCAACCGTAAAATGATATCCTAAATATATATTTGACATTTTGTTTTTTTTGCAAAGGTAACAATCCCACTACAATAGTTTTACATTACAAAAATTAAATTACTTTTGCCGAGCAAACACAACTACCACAAATGAAAACAAAATTTCTACTTTTATTTTTGTTACTATCTTCATTTTCAATTGCTCAAGATATTAAATTTAGTACAAAAGACAACGATTTAAAATTAGCAACATTACCTTATTATAATTATGGAAGAGGTTTGGGGCTGACTTCACCAGACAGTATTTTTCAATTGAACATCCGTTTTAGAATGCAAAACAGATTGACTTATTTAAACAATGAAGATCAAGAGGATGCCTATGACGGACAAATTCGTAGATTGCGATTGCGTTTTGATGGTTATGTAGGAAATCCAAAATTTTTGTACGCCATTCAATTGTCCTTTGCTCCAGGTGATGTGGGAGAAATTGAAGAAGGCGAAAACATCAATATTATTCGTGATGCGGTTATGTTTTATCGACCAAATAAACATTGGAGTTTTGCTTTCGGACAAACTAAATTACCGGGAAATCGTCAACGTGTCAATTCCTCAGGAGCTTTGCAATTAACCGATCGTTCTATCAATAATTCTCGTTTTAACATTGACCGTGATTTCGGATTTCAGACTTATTTTTTGAATGAAAAAAAGGATAAATTCTCATACAATTTAAAATCTGCCATCAGTACTGGAAATGGTCGAAATGTTACCAAAAGTCCAGATGACGGATTTGCGTTAACCGGAAGAGTGGAACTTTTTCCTCTAGGAGCTTTTTCCAAAGATGGTACAAATTTTGAAGGCGATATTGCTCGTGAACAAAAACCTAAATTGTTACTTTCAGGAACGTTTCATAGAAATGTAAAAGCCCGTCAAACACAGGGTCAATTGGGGTCTGATTTATTTCAGAAGAAAACAATGGAATCAATTTTAGTTGATGCTATGTTGAAATATAATGGTTGGTCTTTGATGAGTTCCTATATGAATCGAACTGCCAAAAATCCGCTAGCCTTCAATCCCGAAGATATAACTGATTTTAATTATGTTTATGTTGGTGAAGGTTTTGATTATCAACTGAGTTATATTTTTTCAACAAATTATGAAGTAATCGGACGATTTTCAACACAAAAGGTTAACGAAGATATTCAAAGTTTTACTCCACATACAAAACAATACAGTATAGGTGTGACAAAATATTTATGGGAACACGCTTTTAAATTACAATCAGAAATTACCTTAGATGATTTGACTTATTTTGACGGAAGTAGTAAAACCAACTGGTACATTCGCTTTCAAGTTGAAATAGGAATTTAAAGACTAGTTAACTTATACTCAACACATTTTAATTAATTAAAATTTAACTTGGAAACTGTTTTTCACTTTCCTAGAATATAGCTATTTTTGCCCATGCAACACAACGTACTTATTTTAGATTTTGGTTCGCAATACACACAACTTATTGCGAGAAGAGTTCGAGAATTAAACATATTCTGCGAAATTTTTCCTTATAACAAAGTTCCCGAAGATTTGTCAAGCTTTAAAGCTACAATTCTTTCCGGTAGTCCTTTTTCTGTTCGAGCAGATGATGCTCCTCATCCCGATTTATCACAAATTAGAGGCAAAATGCCTTTGCTTGCTGTTTGTTATGGTGCTCAATATTTGGCTCATTTTGATGGTGGCGAAGTAGCTCCATCCAACACACGCGAGTACGGAAGAGCCAATTTGAGTTTTGTTGACGACCACGATCCGTTTTTTGAAGAAGTGGCTCTCAATAGTCAAGTATGGATGAGTCATAGCGATACCATCAAAAAACTACCAACAAATGGTGTAAAATTAGCCAGTACAAAGGATGTTGATAATGCCGCTTATCGTATTGAAGGTGAAAAAACCTATGCTATTCAATTTCATCCGGAAGTATATCATTCAACAGATGGAAAACAAATGTTGGAAAACTTTTTAGTTCGAATTGCTGAAGTTCCTCAGAACTTTACACCCAATGCTTTTGTGGATGAAATTGTAGCCGAATTACAAGAAAAAATCAAAGGAGATAAAGTTGTTTTAGGACTTTCAGGTGGAGTAGATTCTACCGTAGCAGCTGTTTTATTAAACAAAGCTATTGGCGAAAATCTGTATTGTATTTTTGTAAATAATGGTTTATTGCGTAAAAATGAATTCCAAAATGTATTAGATCAATACAAAGGAATGGGTTTGAATGTGAAAGGTGTTGATGCCGCTGATCGATTTTTAGATCAATTAGCCGGAATCGAAGAACCGGAAGCCAAACGAAAGGCCATCGGACGAGTTTTTATCGAAGTTTTTGATGACGAAGCTCACCGAATTGAAGATGTGAAATGGTTGGCTCAAGGAACAATTTATCCTGATGTAATAGAATCTATTTCTGTTAAAGGACCATCTGCAACCATAAAATCGCATCATAACGTAGGAGGTTTACCTGATTTTATGAAGCTAAAAATCGTTGAACCATTGCGAATGTTGTTTAAAGATGAAGTGCGTAGAGTAGGAGCATCCCTCGGAATTGACCCCGAATTATTGGGAAGACATCCGTTTCCGGGACCGGGATTATCCATCAGAATTTTAGGAGATATAACAAAAGAAAAAGTTCGTATATTGCAAGAAGTTGATGCTATCTTTATCGAAGGTCTAAAATCACACGGACTTTATGATCAAGTATGGCAAGCGGGTGCCATTTTACTTCCGGTGAATAGCGTAGGAGTAATGGGCGATGAGCGTACCTACGAAAAAGTAGTGGCGTTACGAGCCGTGGAATCTACTGATGGAATGACCGCAGATTGGGTTCATTTACCGTATGATTTTTTGATGAAAATCTCCAATGAAATCATCAATAAGGTAAAAGGAGTGAATCGTGTTGTATATGATATCAGTTCTAAACCGCCGGCAACGATTGAGTGGGAATAATTTATAAGATTAATAAAGATGAAGAAGTTTTTGTTTGGAGCAATGATATTGCTAAGCCCCCAAATCACTTTTTCACAAACCGTAGTGAAACCCGGAATGGATGCTGTGAAACACACAGTAGCTTCGGGTGAAACTGTTTTAGATATTTCAAAAAAATATGTAGTTGATCCGGCCGAAATTTACAGAGCTAATCGATTTGCTATTGATGGTGTAAAAGAAGGAATGGTGTTGGAGTTTTATGCTCCTCAAAAGTCACCCATAATTGATATTCCGAATGAAAAATATACCACTAAAACAGATTCAAAAGAACCGGAAATAAAGCTTAAGAAGACGGTTGAAGAGCCAAAAGAAGCTCAAAAATCAGAAGCTAAAGTTACAAAAGTTACCAATCGATTGGATCACAAAGTAAAAGCTGGTGAAACACTTTATGGTTTATCAAAATTGTATAATGTTTCGGTTGATGAATTAAAAAATGCAAATACTATTTTGATGAATAATAATTTGCAAGCCGGACAAACATTAAAAATTCCGGATGGCACAATTGTTGGTAATAACAAAAATGATAATGTTGTTCAACAAAAAAAAGAAGTTCGAACAGCAACTATTAAACCAAATGCCGGAGAAATTTTTAAACATAAAGTTGCTCCACATGAAACGTTATACGGATTATCAAAAAAATATAATGTTTCCATTGACGCTATTTTGAGTCAGAATGAAAGAGTTTTAAAAAATGGATTACAAGCCGGACAAGTATTAACAATTAAAGCCAATTAACTGCGTTTAAAATGTATCAACCTACAAGAATGAAATTAGTATTTAAAACGGTAATTATCTTTTTAAGTGTCACCAATTTTTTGATGGCTCAGCCTTCTAATTATAAAAAGCACACAGTTGCCAAAGGAGAAACGATTACTCAAATTGCCCAAAAATATAAAGTTACTCCGTACGATATTTATCGGTTGAATCCCGATGCTCAAAATGGAATTCAGGAAAATGTAACTTTACTTATTCCTACTTCAGCTGTTAACAAAGAGCTAAACGGAAATTCAAAAACTCATGAAGTTCAGCCTAAAGAAACACTTTTCGGAATTGCAAAACAATATAATACTTCGGTTGAAGAATTAGAACGTTTAAATCCTGAAGTTAAAATGGAAGGCCTAAAAATAGGACAAACCA
Organism: Flavobacterium sp. T50_26; assembly: GCF_057652995.1. Lineage (NCBI taxonomy): Bacteria > Pseudomonadati > Bacteroidota > Flavobacteriia > Flavobacteriales > Flavobacteriaceae > Flavobacterium > Flavobacterium sp. T50_26. The sequence goes on along the minus strand of NZ_JBYFCC010000021.1, from coordinate 57,414 downwards.
TTCAAATTAACGGAAAAAAACAAGAAGCTAAACAAGAAGTAATTTCAAACGGGCAAGCAGTTTATCATGAAGTTCAGCCCAAAGAAACAATGTATGGCATTTCCAAACAACATAATATTACGGTTGAAGAATTAGAATTATTGAATCCTGAAGCGAAATCAGGTTTAACAATAGGACAAAAATTAATCATTAAAAAGGGGAAATCAGTTGAAACTACCACTTCAACTCCTGCAAAGAAAATTGAAGTTCCAAAAAACGGAAAGTACTTAACTTATGAAGTAAAACCAAAAGAAACTTTATTTGGATTATCTAAAACATTTCGTTTAAGTCAAGATGAGTTAATTGCTTTGAATCCGGAATTAAAAGAAGGTGTAAAAGATGGAATGACGATAAAAGTTCCTGCAAATGTGTCATTAAACACGGGAAATGTTCGAGAAGTAAAAGATTTGAGCAAATCGATTTCTGTTAAAGACAAAAAAGAGATTGTGCTTTTACTGCCTTTTAATATTTCTAATATCGAAAGTGATACCACATTATCCACTCAAGCTAGGTTAAAACGTGATGGATTTTTAAACATGACGTTGGATTTTTACTCAGGTGCTTTAATGGCAATTGATTCGGCTAAGCGATTAGGACTTAATTTTAACGTGAAAATATTTGATTCTCAAGAAACGAAAAGTTCTTCCAACGTGCTTCCAATCATTCGAAATAACAATGTTGATAAAGCTCATGCTGTTATAGGACCATTTTATCCTCAATATGTTGAAAAAGCTACAGAGCTTCTAAATCCACACAATGTTCCAGTTATTTCACCCTTACGAGAAACGTCAAAATCCTATAGCAATTTGTATCAATCGATGCCATCCGGTGATTTCGTGAAAAATGTGATGTTTGATTACATTCGTTCTAAAGAAGGTAATATGATTGCCTTGATTGACAGAAAAAAAGGATCTACTAAACAATTTATTGAAGAAAATCATAAAGACATTTTTATTGCTCCTCTAGGTGAAAAAGGCGGTGTTATTGGTGATAGTATTACCCCAAAACTTTCTAAGAATAAAGTAAATTATTTTATTTTAGAAACTGCATCAACCGGAATGATTTTTAATGCTTTAAATCAATGTAATAACGCAAAAAGTGCTGGTTATAGAACAGAATTAGTAGTTTTAGATATTAATCCAACCTTTGAAACAGATGAGGTTTTTCCTAGAATTTTAAGACAAAATATTATTTTTCCTTCGTTGGCTAAATTTCAAGACACCTCAGAATCATTAGGTTTTGCAACTAGTTACAAAAAGAAAAATAACGTTTATCCAAATCAATATGCTATTCGCGGTTTTGATTTAGTTTTTGATACGATGTTACGACTTTCGCAAGATGAAGATTTCGAAACTACCATCCAAAATACTGCAAGCGAGGGTATTGAAAACAAATTTGATTACGAGAAAAAATTAGCTTCAGGTTATTCAAACAAAGGTGTTTATATTATGCGTTATGATGAGGATTTAATAGCTAAACCAGTAGAATAATGACTTCAAAAGTAACATATATTGGCGAATTAAGAACCACTTCGGTTCATGTGCAATCCGGTACAGAAATTTTGTCAGATGCACCAAAAGATAATCACGGAAAAGGAGAAGCTTTTTCTCCCACAGATTTAGTTGCCAATTCATTAGCCACTTGTATGATTTCTATTATGGGAATAAAATCAAGGGATTTGAATGTAGATTTAACAGGCTCAACTGTAGAAGTTACTAAAATTATGCAATCCGAACCTCGAAAAATAGCTAAAATTATCACTGTTTTAAATATGAATCTTGAAGCAGACGATAAAACCAAAACTATACTAGAAAGAGCTGCCATGACTTGTCCTGTGATGTTGAGCTTGCATCCGGATATTGAAAAGGAAGTGATTTTTAATTGGAAATAGCTATCTGTTTTCTGTTATCCGTTATCGGTTGTAAGACAATGAACAACAGAAAACAAACGACGGACAACAGACAACCGACAACTGTCAATGGATCAACAAAAACAACTCATCAAATTAGCACATACCAAAATGCCTTTCGGTAAATATGAAGGTCGCTATTTGATTGATCTTCCTGAATATTACGTGGTTTGGTATCATAGCAAAGGTTTTCCAAAAGGAGAACTTGGTCAACAGCTTCAATTGATTTATGAACTTAAATTAAACGGTTTAGAACATTTAATTCGAACCATAAAAATCAAATTTCCAAAGCCTTAACGATTGAATTGCAATGAATTGTTTTTAAATTCAATTATTACATCATAATCTCAATATTTCATTTTTACATTGACTAATTAAATCGTACTTTTGCACCGTTTTGCATTAAAGTATATTCTATTAATTCATCACACACAACTACAACAACAAACAACAACACAATGAATCAGACAAAGTATATTTTTGTTACCGGCGGCGTAACTTCTTCCTTAGGAAAAGGAATTATTGCGGCTTCGTTAGCAAAATTATTGCAAGCCAGAGGTTATCGAACAACCATTCAAAAATTCGACCCGTACATCAACGTCGATCCGGGAACATTAAATCCCTATGAACACGGAGAATGTTATGTAACTGATGATGGTGCAGAAACCGATTTGGATTTAGGTCATTACGAACGATTTTTAAACGTACCTACTTCGCAAGCTAATAACGTAACCACCGGAAGAGTCTATCTTTCTGTGATTGAAAAGGAACGAAGAGGAGAATTTTTAGGTAAAACGGTGCAAGTTGTACCACATATTACCAACGAGATTAAAGAAAGAATGCAATTGCTGGGTAATTCAGGTAATTTTGACATCGTGATTACCGAAATTGGTGGAACTGTTGGTGATATTGAATCGCTACCTTACATCGAGTCTGTTCGTCAATTGTTATGGGAATTGGGTGAAGAAAACGCAATTGTCATTCATTTAACGTTGATTCCGTATTTGGCTGCAGCGGGTGAGTTAAAAACAAAACCAACTCAGCATTCCGTTAAAACATTGATGGAAAGCGGAATTCAAGCGGATATTTTGGTTTGTAGAACAGAACATGAATTATCAGATGAATTACGTCAGAAATTGGCTTTGTTTTGTAATGTAAAACGTGAAGCGGTCATTCAATCAATTGATGCATCAACGATTTATGATGTTCCGAATTTAATGTTGGAAGAAGGTTTAGATAAAGTCGCTCTTAAAAAGTTGAATTTACCCGAAAAAACCACTCCGGATTTGAAACAATGGAATGAGTTTTTGTTCAAATTGAAAAATCCAAAACATACTGTAAACATTGGTTTGGTAGGAAAATATGTTGAATTGCAAGATTCGTATAAATCAATTTTAGAAGCGTTTATTCACGCCGGTGCTGCTAACGAAACGAAAGTAAACATTGTAAGTGTGCATTCAGAATATATTGATAAATCGAATGTAGCAGAAAAAATTGGTGATTTCGACGGAATTTTAGTCGCACCAGGTTTTGGAGAAAGAGGAATTGAAGGAAAAATTGAAGCCGTTCGTTACGTTCGAGAAAATAATATTCCGTTTTTCGGAATTTGTTTAGGAATGCAAATGGCTGTAATTGAATATGCTCGAACAGTTTTAGGTTTTGAAGATGCCAATTCAACCGAAATGAATTCGCAAACATCACACGCCGTAATTGATTTGATGGAAGAACAAAAAACAATTACAGACAAAGGCGGAACCATGCGTTTGGGAAGTTGGAAATGTGATCTTCAAGAAGGAAGTTTGGCTCATCAAATATATGGAAAATCTCAAATTGAAGAACGTCATCGTCATCGTTTTGAATTTAATGGTCAGTTTAAAGATCAATTAGAAAAAGCAGGTTTAAAAGCAAGCGGAATTAACCCAGATACCGGTTTGGTTGAAATTATCGAAGTAGATAACCATCCGTTTTTTATCGGAGTTCAATACCATCCGGAATATAAAAGTACAGTAGCCAATCCGCATCCAATTTTTGTTGGGTTTGTAAAAGCTGCTGTTGAACATAAATCCGTTTCAGCCTAAATTTGAAACGTAAATAAGTAATAAGTAAGTAAATGGAAGAAAAAAAATTAGACTTAAACTCGATTATCGGATTCGGATTAATTTTCGTGATTCTGATTTGGGTCATGTACAACAGTCAACAAAACGAAGCAAAGGAAAAAGCTAAACAAGCTCAACAAGAACAAGTTGATGCAAATGCAAAACCATCTCCAGCCAAAGTTACTACAACAGAAACAAAAGCGGTCGCACCGGTTTCAGATTCAGTTCAGGTAGCTCAATTGCAAAGTAGTTTGGGATCTTTTGCTTATTCTGCTTCACTTCCATCTGCAACGGAAGCTTTTACAACCATCGAAAATGAAGTGGTTCGATTAAAAATAGCCAACAAAGGAGGTTATATCGTTGAAGCCGAAATGAAAGAATTTGAGCAATTCCGAAAAGGTTCAGGCAAAAAAGTTCATTTGATTAAGGATGGTAACGCCGATTTCAATATCGAATTAAAAACCAATGATAACCGTACCTTAAATACAAAAGATTTATTTTTTGAACCAACGTTAAGCAAAGAAGGTAAAAATCAGGTTGTTTCTTTAAAACTAAAAGCTGGTTCAAACCAGTATTTAGAATACCGTTATGTATTGAAACCAAACGAATATATGCTTGATTTTGCTATTCGTTCACAAGGTTTAAATACAGTTTTAAACTCCTCTAATCCGGTAAATTTAGATTGGAAAATCAAAACATATCGAAATGAGAAAAGTGTAAGCTATGAAAATCGCTACACCGAATTAATTTTTGAATATGAAGACGGTAAAGATGACTATTTAGGTCAAGGAGAATCTAAATCTGATGATCCGGTTGATGTCACGTATATTGCTTTTAAACAACACTTTTTTACATCTGTTTTATTAACCGATACTGCTTTTGAAAAAGCAATGGTTGTCTCAGAAAACTTAGTAAAAGATGAAGAAAAAGACACCTTATTCACTAAACAATTTAAAGCTACTGTTCCATTAGCTTTTAAGAATGGTGAAATTAATTATGATATGAATTGGTACTACGGTCCGGCGGATTATCATATTTTGAACAAGTATGATAAAAATCTTGACGAAATTGTTCCGCTTGGTTGGGGAATGTTCGGGTGGATAAACCGCTATATTTTTATCCCAACTTTCGACTTATTAATTGGGTTTTTACCATATGGAATAGCCATTATAATATTAACTATTTTGGTAAGAATTGTTATGTCACCGGTAACTTATAAATCCTACTTGTCACAAGCCAAAATGAAGGTTTTGCGTCCGGAAATTCAGGAATTAGGGACTAAATTTGCCAAAGACCCAATGAAAAAGCAACAAGAAACCATGAAATTGTATTCCAAAGCAGGAGTGAACCCCATGGCAGGTTGTCTTCCAGCTTTAATGCAGATTCCCGTGTTTTATGCGTTGTTTAGTTTCTTCCCATCAGCAATTGATTTAAGACAAAAAAGTTTCCTTTGGGCAGATGATTTATCGTCATTTGATTCGGTTATTAATTTGCCATTCTACATTCCTTTTTATGGAAACCATGTGAGTTTATTTCCAATTTTGGCTTCTATCGCTATTTTCTTCTATATGAAAATGACAACCGGAGACCAAGCTATGAGTGCTCCGCCACAAGAAGGTATGCCGGATATGGGTAAAATCATGAAGATTATGATTTATATTTCTCCGTTAATGATGTTGTTCTTCTTTAATAATTTTGCTTCCGGATTGAGTTTATATTATTTCATATCAAATGCCATCACAATCGGAATCATGCTGGTAATTAAGAATTATATTATTGATGAAAAGAAAATTCACGCTCAAATTCAAGAGAATAAAACGAAACCAAAAACCATGAATCGTTTCCAACGCAAAATGCAGGAAATGATGGAAGAGGCTGAAAAGCAAAAGAATTTAAAAAAATAAAACATAAAAAAGCTCCGAGATTTTCGGAGCTTTTTTTATATATAGAATGATTTAATTATATTTGATTGATTGTAGCTATTTTAGAGTTGTTGATAGTATTGCGAAATGGCAGGCCCAAATAAAATTCCGAAACAAATGACTGATATTAATACGATTGAAAACAAAAAAATTAGTGCGACAAGATTACTACTGTTTATAATTATTGGGTTTGGAGTGTCTAATATTTTCCGATTTGACATTTTTGATTTAAATAATACATTAGAAGCCAATTATAATTGGAGTTATTTGATATTGGAAGGAATTCTTGAAGGCAGTGGAATATTTATTGCAGGTTTATTGGGATTATTTCTACTAAAAAAACAAAGAAATGTTGACATCTCATTCTTTGGAACATCTAAGGTTAAAAGCTTACTAATGGCTTCTATTCCAACTCTTTTATTAATTGTAATCGGAGTTCAAAATAAATACGGAATAAATTCACATCTATTTGGACTAATTGCTGCTTTTGGAACTTTTGTTTATTGTATAATGGAAGAATATGGTTGGAGAGGTTATCTTCAAGAAGAATTTCGATTTATAAAACCTTTTGCAAGATTTTTGATTATTGGTTTTGTTTGGTATGCTTGGCATTTAAGTTTTCTGACAGAAGCTACTTTGTTTGATAATTTGTTTTTTTTAGGAATATTAATTTTAGGAAGTTGGGGAATAGGACAAATTGCAGAATTAACTAAATCAATTTTAGCTTGTACTTGCATTCACCTTTTGGTAAATGTTTTTATGTACAATCACTTCTTTAATAATGCGTTTAGTGGAACTTCAAAACTTATTATTTTAATAGTTTCCATTTCACTTTGGGTGTTGATACTTATAAAGTGGAAGAAAGACTTAATAATTGAAAATTGATCCTAAACAATACTTACACCAATTAGGATTTTACGAAAAGTGCGTTCAGTGCTCAATTGAACATTATGAATTCTAATAAATTGTTGTGCTTCTAAATCCGCTTCTTCACAAATTCCAAAAACGTTTCATAAAAAATTTAAAAACATATATAAAAGTAATTAGGTATGAAAATAATTAAAATTAGTGTTGTACTACTATTTACAGTTATTTGTTCATCATGTGGCAGTGGAATTGTTGTTTCTAATCTAACAGAAATGAATAAAGTCAAAATAAATACTGTTACATTAATTTCAGATAAAGAAGTCTCCGAAATGAATGGAACAAAAGTTGGAGATGTTTTACTCAAAGAAAATTCTAACTTAAAGTGGAGTTTTCTAAAGAATAAATTAGAAGAAACGGCAAAAAATAATGGAGCAAATTATATCGTAGTCAACACAATTGGGTATAATTTAAAAGGATACGGATTTTATTTAGAAGGACAAATGTATTATTCAGAAAAACCAATAGAGATAAAAGCTGAAAATTGTAAAGTAGGTTTTGTTCGTGATAGATTTGAATCGCTTGTAGGCTCTGCTTTTCCTATAGAAATTATAGTAGAAGGTCAACTGCTAGGCGAATTAAAAAAAGACCAATCTTTACTTTATCAAGCAAAAAATTGTGACGATACAGTAAACATTCAAGTTAATAATAAGAAAAAAGAAGTAGTTTTAAATGGTAAATCAAAATACTACAAAATCGGAAAGCAAACTGCCGGAAGTTCAAGCGGTGGCGGAATTCAAATTGGTATAGGTGGATTATCAATGTTAGAAATAGAAGATGAACTATTAGGAAAGTTACTTTACTTACAGAGTAAATAGTATCAATCTTATTAGTAAATTGATAAACAATATTTTTTATATAACTAAAAATAAATTATTTTATGAAATCCGAAATTTATGGTCATTAAAATTTAAAACAAAAAAAGCTCCGAGTATATCGGAGCTTTTCTTTTTCATAGCAAATTCTTAATTAAAAGTTTGGTAGAATAACTTTATTTATAGCGTGAATTACACCGTTAGATGCTTGAACATCAACAGCAATAATACCGCTAGTTCTTGCTCTTTCATCTGTAATTGTTGTACCAGTAATACTAAATGTTCCTGTTTCTAATGAAGTAATTGGTCCGGCTGGAATTTGGTTAGAACGTACATTGGCTCCACCAACAACATGATACAATAATGTAGTTGTAATTTGTCCTTCGGTTAAAGAAGCAATACCACCTGGTGCTAATTCAGCGTCTAAATCAGCAAATGCAGTATTAATAGGTGCAAAAACAGTGAAAGGAGGATTAATTCCATCAGCATTACCACCTTGGGTTCTACCTAATATTGCTGCAAAATCTGTAGCAGGTGTTAATGTTGTTAATGCAGCTTGTAATGTATCAAAATTTGGATCTGCAACTGCAAAAGTTACAACAGTTGGCAAACCAATTACAGCATCTACCACATGAACTACACCGTTTGATGCAATAATGTTCGCACTACCAGTTACTACAGACGAAACACCATTTAATCTAACTCCTGTAGATTTATTTACATACATGCTTAAGTTATTTCCGTTTGCTTCACCATTAAGAGTCGCAAGTGTCTGAATGTAACCAGCATCAGGTAATTGTGTAGATTGTACAGCACCAGTAACTACGTGATTCAACAAAACTTGAGTTAAAAGAGGAACTGGGACATCTTCTAAATCATCAAATCCGTTTGCTTCTAAAAAGTTTTCAAAAGCTTCATTAGTAGGAGCAAAAACAGTAAGTTGTGTTGTTCCATCAACTGCAGCTACTAAACCTGCACGGTCTAATGCTTGCACTAAAATGCTTAAATCCGGTGTGCGTGATGCAATGGCTGCAATGGTGTTGCTTTGTGGAGCTCCAGCGTCATCATCATCGCTACATGAGAAAGTTGTAATTGCTAAAAAAGCAAAAAATACTGATTTTAAAAATTTAACATTTTTCATAGTTATTGAGTTTTTTATTGTTCGATACAAATATATAAATTATTTTTAATATTGTTTAACTATTTTAGATATAAGATAAACAAAATTGTAAAATATAAATTTTTAAAAGAGGATTGTTTCTTGTTTTATTTCTTATTTTATTAGGATTTATAAGTTTTTTTGTTGATTTAAGCACTCTTAATAATTGTTTAATTTTAACAAAAAATTAATAAACAAAAAATCTTTTTTTCAATATTTCAACCAATTTTTTATCAAGAAATTTTGTTTTAGAAGTTAGTAATAGTATTTTTTTTGAGTTGCTTGATAGCTTAACTATCAAATGATTGAAAAAATCATTTATGAGGTAGTAAGTAGGATTACTTAATTTTTTGAATAATTTTGATTTTAAATAAAGTTTAATTTTAAATTTTCAAATAAATTCTCCTGATCATATACTATTTTTGCCAATGCGTAGTTTTATAAATAAATAACAATAAACTCATGAATATCCAATTTTCTAAAAAAATAGTTCTCTTATTATTTTTAATAAGTTCTGTAATTTTTGCACAAGACAATATCAATCAAGTAGATGAAAAAGGAAATAAGCATGGAATTTGGAAAGGTGTTTATGAAGATACAAAGTATCCCAAATACGAAGGTCAATTTAATCATGGTAAAGAAGTAGGCGTTTTTACCTTTTATGATAACACTAAAGTAAAAAAAATTGTAGCTACAAGAGATTTTTCTGCCAAGGATGGTTCTTGCTATACGATTGTGTTCAACGGAAAACATAAAGTAAGCGAAGGAAAATTAGTCAATAAACTTCATGAAGGCGAATGGAAATTTTATCATCTTAGGTCTGATACCATCATGAATTTAGAGAATTATAAGAAAGGTAAATTGCATGGTGTAAAAAAAGTATTTTATAATACCGGATTAATTGCTGAAGAAACTAATTTTGTTGAGGGTATAAAAAACGGACCTTACAAAAAAGTAGCTGAAAACGGTGTAATTTTAGAAGAAACAAATTTTAAAAATGGAGAGTTGAACGGTCCGGCAATTTTTAGAGAAGCTGCTGGAGATAAATATACAATTGGCGAATATAAAAATGGACAATCGGTTGGAATCTGGAAATTTTACGACAAAGGAAAATTAGTAAAAGAAGAAAACCGTAGCGAAAAGAAAAAAGCCAAACCCAAAACGGCAAAAGGCGAAGCCAAAAGAAAAGTTAAAGCACAGAAACAGTAATTTCAGAAATCGCTACCTTTGCAAAAATTTTTGAAATGAAAAGAGTAGTAGTCGGACTTTCCGGCGGGGTAGATTCCAGTGTTGCGGCGTATTTGTTGAAAGAACAAGGTTACGAAGTCATCGGCTTGTTTATGAAAAACTGGCACGATGATTCGGTGACAATTTCAAATGAATGTCCGTGGTTGGAAGATTCTAATGATGCTCTTTTGGTGGCCGAAAAACTCGAAATTCCTTTTCAAACTGTCGATTTAAGTGAAGAATACAAAGACCGTATCGTTGATTATATGTTCAAAGAATACGAAAACGGTCGAACTCCTAATCCCGACGTACTTTGCAATCGCGAAATTAAATTTGATGTTTTTATGAAAATTGCTCTTTCGTTAGGAGCAGATTTTGTAGCAACCGGACATTATTGTCGCAAAGGAATTCTTGAAAAAGATGGAAAAGAAATCTATCAATTACTTGCCGGAAAAGATGACAATAAAGATCAATCGTATTTTCTATGTCAATTATCACAAGAGCAATTAGCAAAATCATTGTTTCCAATTGGAGAATTAACTAAACCGGAAGTACGTGAAATTGCTTCAAAATTAGATTTAATTACCGCTGAAAAGAAAGATTCGCAAGGATTATGTTTTATTGGAAAAGTCCGATTACCTGAATTTTTACAACAAAAATTACAACCCAAAGAAGGGATTATTATCGAAATTGATAAAAATGATTCGATTTATACTTTACAAAAACCAACTTTTGAATCAATAGAAGATCAACTGAATTTTGATGCTCAACCTTTCCACTATTTGCCAAGTATGGGAAAAATGGTGGGCAAACATCAAGGTGCTCATTATTTCACTATAGGTCAACGAAAAGGGTTAAATGTGGGCGGAACCAAAGAAGGTTTGTTCATCATTGCCACTGATATTGAAACCAATACCATTTATACAGGACAAGCTCATACTCATCCCGGATTATTCAGGAAAGCATTGAAAGTTCAACCGAATGAAATTCATTGGGTTCGCGAAGATTTACGTTTGAATAATGGTGAAACAATGGAAGTTATGGCTCGTATTCGTTACCGTCAAGCCTTGCAAAATGCAACTTTATATCAATTTGAAAGTGGATTGTTTGTCGTTTTTGATGAACCACAATCTGCCATTACAGAAGGACAATTTGTGGCTTGGAATGTGGGTGATGAATTAGTAGGTTCGGGTGTAATTTCGTAAATTCGCATTTCTTAATTATTTGAATTTATGAACAGAATTACATCTCTTTTCAATATAAAATACCCAATTATTCAAGGCGGAATGATTTGGAACAGCGGATACAAATTAGCCAGTGCTGTCAGCAATGCCGGTGGTTTAGGTCTAATTGGAGCTGGTTCGATGTACCCGAATGTTTTGCGTGAACACATTCAAAAATGTAAAAAAGCAACTGACAAACCGTTTGGTGTAAATGTTCCAATGCTTTATCCTAATATTGAAGAAATCATTCAAATTATTATTGAAGAAGAGGTAAAAATTGTCTTTACATCTGCAGGAAATCCAAAAACGTGGACTTCTTTTTTAAAGGAAAAAGGAATTACTGTGGTTCACGTAGTGAGTAGTTCAAAATTTGCATTGAAAGCTCAAGAAGCCGGAGTAGATGCCGTTGTTGCCGAAGGTTTTGAAGCCGGTGGTCACAATGGAAGGGAAGAAACGACCACCTTAACATTAATTCCGATGGTAAAGGAAAACATTTCCATTCCGTTAATTGCGGCAGGCGGAATTGCAACGGGAAGAGGAATGTTGGCTGCGATGATTTTGGGTGCTGATGGTGTTCAAATGGGAAGTCGTTTTGCAGCTTCTACAGAAAGTTCTGCTCACGCTGATTTTAAACAAACGATTATTGATACGAAAGAAGGCGATACGTTGGTTACATTGAAAGAATTAGCTCCCGTTCGCTTGATAAAAAATAAGTTTTACAACGATATTCAGGAATTGTATGCCAAATGTCCAACTCCCGAAGAATTAAAAGAATTGTTAGGACGTGCCCGGGCAAAACGTGGTATGTTCGAAGGCGATTTAGTGGAAGGCGAATTAGAAATCGGTCAAATTGCGGGATTAATTCACGATATAAAACCAGTGAAAGAAATTATTGATTCGGTTATTGGAGAATTTGAATTGGCTAAGAAGGAAGCTGTTTTGCTTTAAGTCATCAAAATAATAGAGTATAAAAGCCGTTCAATTTTTAAGTTGAACGGCTTTTGTATTTTATTGTTGATTACAAATGAATCACTTCACCATAAGCATCAGCCACAGCTTCCATGACTGCTTCACTCATCGTTGGGTGTGGGTGAATTGCTTTTAAGATTTCGTGACCTGTTGTTTCTAATTTACGAGCAACAACTGCTTCGGCAATCATATCGGTTACGCCGGCACCAATCATGTGGCAACCTAACCATTCGCCGTATTTGGCATCAAAAATAACTTTTACAAATCCGTCCGGAGTTCCGGCAGCTTTTGCTTTTCCTGAAGCGGTAAACGGAAATTTACCCACTTTTAATTCATATCCTTTTTCTTTCGCTTGCTTTTCAGTTAAACCAACTGAAGCAATTTCAGGAGTAGCATATGTACAACCCGGAACGTTTCCGTAATCCAATGGTTCAACGTGTAATCCTGCGATTTTTTCTACACACAAAATTCCTTCTGCTGAAGCAACGTGAGCCAAAGCCTGACCCGGAGTTACATCACCAATGGCATAATAACCCGGAATATTCGTTTGATAATAATCGTTTACTAAAATTTTATCACGGTCAACGGCAATTCCAACATCTTCTAAACCAATGTTTTCAATGTTCGTTTTGATTCCAACTGCAGATAATAAAATATCGGCTTCAATAACTTCTTCGCCTTTTGATGTTTTCACAAATGCTTTAACACCATTTCCGCTTGTGTCAATTCGTTCTACCGAAGAACTTGTCATCACCGTAATTCCTGATTTTTTCAACGAACGTTCAAATTGTTTTGAAATATCTTCGTCTTCTACAGGAACAACATTTGGTAAAAATTCAACAATTGTTACTTCTGTTCCCATCGCATTATAAAAACTGGCAAACTCAACACCAATAGCACCGGAACCTACTACAATCATCTTTTTTGGTTGTTCCGGCAATGTCATCGCTTGACGATAACCAATTACTTTTTTACCATCTTGCGGCAAATTAGGCAATTCTCGTGAACGAGCTCCGGTTGCAATAATAATATGATCTGCACTGTATTCCGTTACTTTTCCATCACCTGCAGTAACATCAATTTTTTTGCCTGGTTTTACTTTACCAAAACCTTCGATAACATCAATTTTATTTTTTTTCATTAAGAATTGAACGCCTTTACTCATTCCGTCTGCCACTCCGCGACTACGGTTGATTACGGCTCCAAAATCTTTATCAAATTCTTTTACGATTAATCCGTAATCTGAAGCATGTTTCAGGTATTCAAACACTTGAGCCGATTTTAAAAGTGCTTTGGTTGGGATACATCCCCAATTTAAACACACGCCGCCTAAATTTTCTTTTTCAATAACGGCTACTTTAAAGCCCAATTGTGAGGCACGGATGGCTGTTACATATCCACCGGGACCACTACCTAAAACAATAATATCGTATTTCATTTTCTTTTGAATTTTCGTAATTACAGACTGCGAATTTAATGATTTAATATGTTTTTAAAAAGTTTTTTGAAGACTGTTTTCGGTTGTCCGTTGTCGGTTATCTGTTGTCGGTTATCAGTTGTCGGTGAAAATAACTCGCAACCCGTAACTCGCAACCTTACAACCCGCAACTTTCTACTGTTCCGTTACAAACTGCGAATCGTATAAATTTTTATAAAAGCCTTTTTCGTTTAATAAAAGTTCTGAATGTTTGCCTTGTTCAACGATTTTTCCTTTATCCATTACTATGATTTTATCAGCATTCACAACAGTTGCCAAGCGATGAGCAATCACGATAGAAGTTCTTCCTTTGGTCACTTTTTCAGTGGCTCTTTGAATTAATTCTTCCGAATACGTATCAATCGAAGAAGTGGCTTCATCCAAAATTAAAATACTCGGATTGCTCACATACGCACGCAAAAAGGCAATCAATTGTCGTTGACCCGATGAAAGCATCACACCGCGTTCTTTTACATTATAATCATAGCCATTGGGTAAAGTCATGATGAATTCGTCCACACCAATTTTTTTGGCAGCTTCAATCACATCTTCTCTTGTGATGTTTGGATTATCCAGGGTGATGTTATTCAGAATTGTATCGGCAAACAAAAAGACATCTTGCAAAACCACGGCAATTTGTTTTCTAAGACTTTGTAATTCAAATTCGTTGATGTTTCTTTCATCGATGGAAATAGTTCCGCTATTAATTTCGTAAAATCGATTTAATAAATTAATTATCGTTGATTTTCCTGCTCCGGTTGAACCAACAATTGCGATAGTTTCTCCCGGATTTACTTCCAAATTGATGCCTTTGATGACTTCTTCATCCTCAATATAACCAAAACGAACATCTTGAAAAGATAATTTTCCTTCAAAATGTGGTGCTTCAACTGTACCATTTTCTTGCACTTGATCTTGAATGTCTAAAATGGCAAAAACGCGATTGGCAGCAATCATTCCCATTTGCATCTCATTGAATTTATCAGCAATTTGACGGAGTGGGTTGAACAACATTCCAATCAACATTGTATACGTAAATAAATCTCCAAATGTGGTTGTAGTTTCACCTCCAATCAGAGATAATCCACCAAAATAGACCACAAAAGCTAAAGTGAAATAAGTAACTAAATCGGCAATTGGAAAGAAAATCGAGTTATACCAAACTGTTCTTATCCAAGCTTTGTTGTGTTTGTCATTGATGACTTTAAACTTTTCATAATCAATTTGTTCTCTTGAAAAAAGTTGAACAATTTTCATTCCGGTCACTCTTTCCTGCACAAAAGTGTTGATGTTTGCCACTTGTGTTCGAACTTCCTCAAACGCCGATTTCATTTTTAATTGAAAAATTCGCGTGGCATAAATTAAAATTGGCATGGCTAAAATTGCAATCCACGAAAGCTTCCAATTCATAAAAAACATGACAAAAATAACAGCAACCATTTTCATTAAATCACTGATAATCATGAATAATCCTTGGCTAAAAATACGTGCAATAGCTTCAATATCTGAAACAGAACGAGTTACCAATTGACCAACAGGATAATGATCGTAATATTTCATTTTAAACCGAAGCATGTGGTCAAAAAGCTTGATTCTGATGTCGCGAACAATATCTTGCCCTAACCAATTGGCCCAATAGACAAAGTAAAATTGTGATATAACTTCGAGAATTAATACGATTCCCATCAACATAATATAAAACATCAAGCCATGGCTGTCATGGGTTTTGATGTAATCATCAACTGTGTTTTTTAATAAATAGGGGCGAAGAGCGGCAAAAACCGAAAGTCCGATTGCCCAAAATATCACTCCTTTAAACCGCCATTGATAGGGTTTTGTGTAGAATAAAATCCGTTTGAATAATTGAGTGTCAAATGCTTTCATTCGGTGCTGTATGGATATAAAATTTGGGTTAAATAGAGTCCGTGAGCCGGTGCAGAAAATCCTGCTTGGCTTCGGTTTTTACTTTCGATGATGGTTCGCAACTGTTCCGGTTCAATTTTTCCTTGGCCAATGTTAATCATAGTTCCCACGATTGCTCGCACCATATTTCGGAGAAAGCGATCGGCTGTTATCGTAAAAACCAATTGATTATCTTTTTGTTGCCAAAAGGCATTTTTTATTTTACAATTAAAAGTAAAAACATCGGTATTCACTTTTGAAAAACATTCAAAATCGGTGTATTCTAACAAAATTTTTGCGGCTTGGTTCATTTTTTCCAAATTTAAGGGATAAAAATGATACCAGCTTAATTCATTAATAAAAGCATCTTTAGTGGAGTGAATGTGGTATTCGTAGGTTCTTTCAATGGCATCAAAACGTGCATGAGCTTCAGCATTCACTTCAAAAATAGAATAAATTACGATGTCTTTTGGTAAATAGGAATTCAGTTTTGGAATCCAATAATCACCATCTATCTTCTCTTCAAAATCAAAATGAGCAAACATTTCTTTGGCATGCACACCGGAGTCTGTGCGACCGGCGGCCACAATTTCAATTTTATTTTTAAGTAAAAGAGAAAGTGCTTTTTCCAATGTTTCTTGAACAGATACTGCATTGGGTTGCGTTTGCCACCCGTGGTAGTTGGTTCCGTTATATGCTAGTTTGATAAAGTATCTCATATTTCAATCTACAAAGATAATTGAATTGAAATTGTATCAAATTTACGGAGGATATAATTTTACGTTAAACTTTTTCAGGGTGATAGGTGATTGGTAAAAGGTAATTGGAATTTATTTCAACATAAAAAAGTCATATAAATTTTCTCTTTGTATCTTCGTGCCTTAGTGTCAAAAACATAAAAATTGAAAAAAATCCTTCTTCTTTCTGATACGCATAGTTTTATTGATGAAAAGATTCTGAAATATATTCGTTTAGCCGATGAAGTCTGGCATGCCGGCGATATTGGTGATTTGACTGTGACCGATGAAATTAAAAAACTTAAACCACTTCGGGCTGTTTATGGCAACATTGATAACGATAAAGCCAGAATGGAATTTACGTTGAACAATCGTTTTTTTTGTGAAGGGGTAGAGGTTTTAATTACGCACATTGGTGGTTATCCCGGAAAATATAATCAGGCAATTCGTGACGAACTTAGAAAAAATCCGCCAAAATTGTTTATTTGTGGGCATTCACACATTTTAAAAGTGCAATTTGATAAAACGTTGAATTTACTGCATATGAATCCCGGTGCAGCAGGAATCAGTGGCTTTCATCAAGTGCGAACAATGCTTCGATTTGAAATTGACGGAGAGCAAATTAAAGCGTTAGAAATTATAGAAATGGAAAAGAAAGCTTAATGTGGAATTTGAAGTTTAATGTAAACTAATGTCCCGGCGTTCATTTTAGAATTGATCGTAATTTTTCCTTTTAAGTTTTTAACGCGGGCTTTAATTTGAGTCAGTCCAAAGCCGTCACTGTTGTATGATTTTGAGCTATCAAATCCTTTTCCGTTGTCTTCTACGTTGATTATAATTTGATTATTTCGTTCTTCTAATGTGATGTAGCCACTTGTTGCATTGCTGTGTTTCACAATATTATTCACGAGTTCTGTAATGATAAAATACACCTTAATTTCAAATTCTTCGTTGTATCTTTTTTGGTTGGAACCAAAGTAATTAAAAGTGAAATTTATGATAGAATTTGAATTTTTTTCGCACAAATCTTGCACAGCATAATACAAACCTAATTTTGCCAAAACAGGAGGGACCAATTCATGAGATAAATCACGAACTTGATCATGGGCTTCCTTTAAAAGCGATCTTGCTTTTACAATTTCTTCAGGAATTTCATCTTTATGACCCACCAAATAGGCAGAAAGATGTAGACCTGCGGAAGATAGCAAAGCACTAATGTTATCGTGTAGAACTTCGGAAAGTTTTTTTCGTTCTATTTCCTGACCGTCAATGGAAGCGTTGATAATGTTTTCCTGAATTTCACTATCTAATTCTCTTATTTTATTGCGTTGTTTTAATTGTAAGTTTTGGTAAAAAAAGTAGAAAAGCACCAAACTAAAACCAAACAGAGCCACGAATATAAAGATGATTTTTTTGTTACGGCTTTGTCTTTCTTCTAATTGTTTCGATTTTTCTTTGTATTCATCTTCTACCTTATTGATGTTGTATTTTGTTTCAATTTCTCGAATTTTGTCACTAAGGTTTTCATTATGAAGTTTTTGACTATATTCTAACGCTAACGAATTATATAAATTTGCTCTTTTGTAATCACCTAATTGTTCATAAGCATAAACTAAGTTTAAATATAATTCTACATAATCAAATGAGCTTAAATCATCCTTATAATCAATTTTAATTTTTTCGTAAGTTTCTGCCCCTTTTTTAAAATTGTTCTCATATTGCATATAATAATAGCCATAATTGCTTAATGCAGAGATGATTAATTTTTTGTTATTGTTTTTTATTGCAAAATTATAACTACTATCTAAATAGGATTTAGCCATTACATAGTCATTTTTTATTGTATAGTAAACAAAATGATTATTGTAACTAATCGATAATCCGCTATTAGAATTTGTTATTTTATCAAGTTCAAACTTCTTTTTCATATATATATATGAACTGTCAATTCTCTTTGTTGTATTCAATCGAAATAGATTGTGGTAGATATGAATTAAAGTTGCTGTATCTTTTTCGCTTGTAGCAATATGCTTAGCTTTATAGTAATTTTTAAAAGCTTTAGCACTATCGTTGACAATAGAATAGTGAGTTGCAATTTGTTCTACTATCTCCGCTCTACCTTTTAATTTATTTTTTTCAGAAACAGACAAAGCCCTATAAAGTGTAACAAGTGCTTTATCATGATCGTTTAGTTTACTAAAAAGTTTTGATTTTCTCACTGAAATTTTGCAAAAATCTTTGTATTTCTTTTGTGCTAAATAGTCATCAGATTTTTTTTTCGCATAATTAATTGCTTTTATTAATTCTTTTTTTTCAGAATAATATTCTATTGAGTCAACTTTAGACTGACCTAAAGTAACTGTTAAAGAAAAAAGTAAGAGAAAAATATAAATTAATTTCTTAAGCATTTACATAAATTTTCACTTTTGGTTTATTTGAAGTTCCATCTCCCCAGTCACCTCCGATTTCATTAAAATTTTGTTGCAAAAATTCAATTTCTATCATACCATTATATTGATTGCAAATAACATTATCTGTAATATAATTTGTTGAAGGCTGTATCTGACCTTTTTTTAGTTTTATTGCTACAGTATATACACCATCTTTATGAGTCAATATAGCATTGCAATTGTCAGGAAAAGTGTATGTTAAATTATAACTGTCTGTGTTAATTCTAGCTGTGGAATACGTGCCTAAAAGTTCCATAATTATTGTTTGATTAAGTTGTTTTTGATAGCAAATTTCACAATGCCAATTGTGTTTTTGACATTTAGTTTTTTGATTAAATTTTTTCGATGCGTTTCAACTGTATTTAAACTTATCGATAATTCTTCACCAATTTCTTTTCCGCTGTATTCCAAAGAAATAAGTTTTAAAATTTCAAGTTCTCGGTCTGTTAATGTTGCATTAATAGAAATTTCATTTGTAGAGGGTTCTGTGGCGTTTCCTGAAAATGAACTGAAAATTTTTTCTTGAATATTTTGAGAAAAATAATCTTTTCCGGATGCAACGCTTTCAATCGCCTCAATAATACTCTCGCCGGCACATTGTTTAGATAAATAGCCGTTGGCTCCCAGTTTTAAAACCTCTTTTATTAATTTGATATCGTCATAGCTAGATAGAATAATTACTCTGCAAGAATGATCGGTTGATGAAAGTTCCTTTAGAACCTCTATACCATCTTTTTGGGGCATGTTAATATCCATAATCAAAACATTAGCACCATTTGAAAGTATTTTACTAACTAAATCTACTCCGTTTAATGAATGACCCACTACTTCAAACTTTGAATTTGTTTTAAGAACAGCAAGCATTCCGTCAATTAGAACCTGATGATCATCAGCTAAATGAATTCTTATTTTTTCAGACATGTAATTTTAGAAGTTGGTTTATTACTATTAGGTAATATCAAATGTAGAAAAAAATACGAATGTTTTATGTATTTCGTTTAAAATTTCAAAAGCACTATCAAAATTGAAAAATGTAGTAATTAATAAATAAAAAAAATCCGAACCATTGGCTCGGATTTTTAACGCACTAAAATAAACTAAGTTTACTGTGTTATTTACGTATTCTGCCCGACGATTTTACGAGCTTTTCGTCCTTTTGAATAGCGATGTTGGCTAACGCTAAAAATACGATAGAAAATAAAGGAAGAATTAGCCCAATACCCTTCTCAGACACATGTGGGTCTCCAGATAATTTTGGGGCATACAACACAAATAATAACAATAAAATTATATTTAATATGATGTTCAATCTGTTAATCACAAATTGATGTTGTCTTTTATTATAGGATATGATTGCCAATATAGCTAACAAAGTACTAAAGCTAAAAAGAATGGAAATCGTTAAATCTCCAAGAAAATAAACAGCAATTCTATTTTCATCATACCAAAGAGGAAAAAGGAAAGGTAGTAATCCTGAGCAAATAATTACTCCTAATAAATAAACAGTCTGAATTCGTTGTAGCATCCTTTTTTATTAATACAGCAAAAATATATTTTCTTTTTTAATAATTGCTATTGTTTATTAAAAAATATTTGTATTATTGCAGTGTAAATCTGTTTTTACTTCATTATTGCAGATTAAAATATATAGTGTACCTCATTACATTTTTCCGACTAAAAATTAACATCATAGAACATTCATGTTTGAAATTTCTGTATTAAAAGAAATGAAGCTTTCTGAGCTTCAGGAAATTGCGAAAGCAGCCAAAACAATAAAATTCAACGGCGTAAAAAAGGACGATTTAATTCAAAAAATTATTGAAACGCAAAACAGTGTTTCAAAATCTGAAGTGAATCAACCTAATGAAGTCACTTCTAAATCCAAACGAGCAAGAATAATTGCTCCAAAAGAAAATTTAGAAGAAGCCACCACTTTATTTTCTGAACCGGAAGTAAAGATCTCTGTTGAAATTGAAAACAAAGCTCCCAAAAACAATCAAATAGAGTCTGAACAAACTACTCAAGATTCAAAAAACACCGATAGACCACCGGCTAAGTTTGTAAAATCTAAATTTGAGAAAAAAATATTTAAAAAGAAAGAAGAACAACCGGAAACATCCGATTCATCTGAAATTCAAGCTCCCACAGTAACAGAAGAAAGTCAGCCTTCAAGCACTGAAAACCAACCACAACGCCAGCAAAATCAACCTTTTCAAAAACACCAAAATGGTAATGGAAACGGAAATGGTAACCAAAATAACAATCAAAATCCAAATTTTAAAAACAAAAAAACAAACTATCGTGATGCCGATTATGAATTTGACGGAATCATTGAAAGTGAAGGAGTTTTAGAAATGATGCCCGATGGTTATGGTTTTTTGCGTTCTTCCGATTATAATTATTTGGCTTCGCCGGATGATATTTATTTATCAACTTCCCAAATCAGATTATTTGGTTTAAAAACCGGAGATACTGTAAAAGGTGTGGTTCGACCTCCAAAAGAAGGGGAGAAGTTTTTCCCTTTAGTAAAAGTGTTAAAAATCAATGGTCATGATCCGCAAGTAGTGAGAGATCGTGTTTCGTTTGAACATCTAACACCGATTTTTCCACAAGAAAAATTCAAATTAGCCGAAAAACAAGCTACCGTTTCAACCCGAATTATCGATTTATTTTCTCCAATAGGAAAAGGTCAACGCGGAATGATTGTGGCTCAGCCAAAAACCGGTAAAACCATGTTGTTGAAAGATATCGCCAACACCATTGCTGCCAATCATCCTGAAGTATATTTAATTGTTTTATTGATAGACGAACGTCCGGAAGAGGTAACCGACATGCAACGAAATGTGCGTGGCGAAGTTATCGCATCAACGTTTGATGAACCAGCCGATCGCCACGTAAAAGTAGCTAATATCGTTTTAGAAAAAGCAAAGCGTTTGGTAGAATGTGGACATGATGTAGTTATTCTATTGGATTCAATTACGCGTTTAGCCAGGGCTTATAACACGGTTCAGCCGGCGTCAGGAAAAGTATTAAGTGGAGGTGTGGATGCCAATGCATTGCAAAAACCAAAACGTTTCTTTGGAGCAGCCCGTAACATCGAAAATGGTGGTTCACTAAGTATTATTGCAACGGCTCTTACCGAAACAGGTTCTAAAATGGACGAAGTTATTTTTGAAGAATTCAAAGGAACCGGTAACATGGAACTTCAATTGGATAGAAAAATTTCGAATAAACGTATTTTCCCTGCGATTGATTTAACCTCTTCAAGCACACGTCGTGATGACTTATTACTGGATGAAAACACCATTCACCGTATGTGGATTATGCGAAAATATTTGGCAGATATGAATCCGGTTGAAGCAATGGATTTTATCAACGACCGATTTAAGAAAACCAGAAATAACGAAGAGTTTTTGATTTCGATGAATGATTAATCGAAAATAAAGTATAAAAAAAGTCGTCCGAAATTATTTTTGGACGACTTTTTTGTTTTCAAACTATTTATTTTTTCTTAATAATTTTAATGCTTTCTTTTTCTCCTGAATTGGTTATGAGTGTTAAAAAATAGACACCATCTTCTCCATCCAATTGAAAAGTCACATTTTTTACATAAGAAAAATAAATTTGTCTTAAATCTTTTCCTAACATATCAGTTTGAATTATTGAACCTGTAAATTCCTTGTCAAAATTTATATTGACAAGTTCAGTTGTAGGATTGGGATATACTTTTATTCCTGCAAGTATTGGATTGGAAAACGTTAGACTATTACTTTCTAATTTCAAAACCCAATAATCAGATTGTCCTCGACTGTCTTCTGTTTTTTCTCCGGAAATACCTGAAAAAGTACTTCCTGCCACAAAATAGCCACCGCCTGAAATTTCAATAACATTAGTACCTGCCTCATTCTCAGAACCCCCAATTGTTTTTTGCCCAATTATATTTGCGTCTGCATCAATTAATACAATCCAATAATCGCTTAAACCTCTTGAATTACTTGTTTTGTCACCGGAAATGGAAGAATTGGATGTGCCACCTAAAAGATAATTACCGTCATTTGTTGGCGACATCCTGTAAAGTGTTTCTTGATCATTGCCTCCAATCGATTTTTGCCATAAAATATCACCAGTACTGTTCAATTTAAGAATCCAAAAGTCTGACAAACCATTTGATGCGACCGTTTTATCCCCGGAAATTAAGCCTGCCGAAGTACCGCCAATCAAAATATCATTTTCCGGTGTGATAATCATATCTGAGAGTAAATCGGTATCGGTACTTCCAATTGTTTTTTGCCATTCAATATTACCTAAAGGGCTTAATTTCAAAATCCAAAAATCATGACTATTGCCTCTATTATTTTCACTTTTTTCAAACCCAATGTTTGATCTGGAACGGCCACCAAGTAAAAAACCACCATCATTGGTTTGGCAAACGGTTTTGAATAGGTCTTCATCTTCTCCGCCTATGGTTCGTTGCCATTCAATGTTTCTGTTTTCGTCTAGCTTTAGCACCCAATAATCAGCATTTAAAGATGAAAAGCTTCTGAAATTTTCTGTTTTTTCACCAGAGATGGGCGATCTCGAGCTACCTCCAACAAAATAACCACCATCTGCACACGGAATACCCATCATATCAAACTCTGATCCGCTACCTCCAATTGTTTTTTGCCATTCGATATTGCCAATTTCGTCTATTTTTACTAACCAGTAATCAGATTCACCTCTAGAATTTTCGGTCTTATTCCCTGAAATGTTTGAACTAGATGTATTTGAAATTAGAAAACCATTGTCGGATGTTTTTATAGCATCATGATTAGTTTCAGCACCATTACCTCCGTAAACATTTTGCCAAACAATCTCACCGTTATCATCTATTTTTACAATCCAGCCATGCCTAGCACCACCAAATCCATTAACTGTTTTGTCACCGGAAGCGTTGGAGGAGGATTGTCCTGATAATAAATAACCATCAGATAACACTATATTTTTTTTAAAAGAATCTATATTATTCCCGCCAATTGTTTTTTGCCATTCAATGCCGGGTTGTGCAAAAGCAATAGAAGAAGTTATTACAAATATTAATATAAACTTCATATTATTATTCTTTGTAAATTACAGTTTGTTTTATAGCACCAGTTTCTGTTTCTTTATTGATAATATGATAATATTCGCTCATTAATTTGTCAAATAGGTCTGGATCTTTCACTTGTAACTCATTTAACTCCTCTAAAGTCAAATTCATTGAACCTATTACTTTTGTAGAAACAACTAATCCTTTTACAAAATCTTCTGTTTGACAAAAAGGTTGTCGATTACAATCTACAAAAAAATCATTTGTTATAGTTGGATCAACTTGATTTATTTGAACACCAAATGTATAGGTAGTATTAATGATTTCCGGTAAATCATTTATAGTTGCAGAAGTAGGGTCAGACGGGTTTACATTGGTAAAAACATAATCAAAACTTTTTTGAAAACGATGTCTTAACAATGTATTTCTACACACTTCTGCTGTTCCATCATTGTTATCAGTAACACTCCTGATAATTGTTCCTCCATAAGGAATTATTTCAAAAGGTTCGTATAAACTTTCTACAGTATTATAAGTTAAGAGAACATGTGCCATCGAAGGGCTTTGCAAATGAGTTCTCATTCGAACTACTTGACCTGGTGTAAAATGAAAACCACAAGTTGAATAAGCATCATATCCTAAATAATTTGCAGGTATAACATCAACATATGGTTCCCCTGTACAATCTGTACTATTTGGATTATAAATATATTCACAGTTAGCAAACCAAGGTTGAGAGGACTGTGCAGGAGTATCGTGAACTAAATCACCTGCAACATTTGCATTATATAGCGTGGAGTCTACGTTTCTGGTTACATGTTCACATTGGCTAGTATTAAAATTATTAAAAACATGATGTAAATTAAAACAATGTCCTAATTCATGTCCTAATACTTGCACTCTGCTATTATCATTCATTGTATGAAACGAAAAAACCGCTCTTGTATTTCCATTTATTGCATAAGCATGACCAATATGTGTGTAGTTAACAAAATAAATATTGTAAGCATTATTGTCGGTCACTCCTAATGAGGATATTGATGATCCGTTTTGTAGTCCATTAGTAACGTTTGAATTATAGGAGACATCAAAACCTTTGTATTTAAAGAAAATATTGTGTGGATTAAATGTAACGTTCATGTCTTTTAGAATTTCCATGATTTCATTTTCACCAAACTGAGTTACTAATTGACCATTTACAGTTAATTCGTCTGGTATAACTCCATATTCATCATAAACAATATGAAACTTTACATTTAAAACATACTTTGTTTCAGCATTATAGCTAAAATTGGGGGGGGGTAGCATTAGTAGAGTTGTTAACGGGTTCGTCACCATTACCACAAACAAAAGATTGAGCATTTGCAACTGAAATGCCAATCAAAAAAATAGCAAGCAGAAGTTTTTTCATAAATTATTGGTTTTAAAGGTTATATACTAATGCTAAAATAATAAAATAAATTTAAATACTATCTTTCTTATAAAAAAAATCATAAAAAAAGTCGTCTTTGAAAACTCAAAGACGACTTTTTGTTTTACTAAAAGTAACTTATACCGCCAAAACAATTTTAGCAAAATCATCACTTTTTAAAGCAGCTCCGCCAATCAAACCACCATCAACATCTGGTTTGGAGAAAATTTCGGCTGCATTTTCAGGTTTTACGCTTCCACCATACAAAATTGAAACATTGTCTGAAACATCGTTTCCATAATTTTTATTGATAATGCTGCGAATGAATTCATGCATTTCTTGTGCTTGCTCCGGTGAAGCTGTTTCGCCTGTTCCTATTGCCCAAACCGGTTCGTATGCCAGAATTATATTCTTCCAAGCCGAAGATCCTAAGTGAAACAATCCGTCTTTCAATTGATTTTCCACGACATTAAAATGTTGTCCTGATTGACGGTCTTTTAATTCTTCACCAAAGCAGAAAATTACTTCCATTTCGTGTTTCAAAGCGGTATCCACTTTATTAGCAAGCAAAGCATCAGTTTCGTGAAAATAAGCTCTGCGTTCAGAATGACCTAAAATTACAATGTTTATTCCAACACTTTTTAGCATTGAAGCTGATATTTCTCCTGTAAATGCTCCGCCTTCCGCTTGGTGCATATTTTGTGCTGCGACTTCAATATTGGTGAATTCCAAATGATCGGCTGCGGCTGATAAATTCACAAATGTTGGAGCAACAATTACTCTTTGCTCTATATCGGTTGGAATTTTATCAATTAATTCGTTTAATAAATCTTCGGTTTCTTCTGCATTTTTATGCATTTTCCAGTTTCCTGCAACGATTTTTTGTCTCATTAGTTTAGGTTTTTTATGGTCGATATCAATTTTTCATCATCTGCTTCGATGGCTTTATACAAAGCAATTTTTCCTGTTTTATCTAAAACAATGTAACGCGGAATCCAATCTAAATCAATAGAATTACTGAAAGTACCGCCTTTCCATTTGGATAAAATTAAATAATGTTCGCCATTCACAGCATATTTTTCAATTCCTTTTTCCCAGCTTTCAGGGGTTTTGTCATATGATAAAAACAAATAAACTGCATCAGGAAATTGTTTTTGTAACGCTTCCACTTTTGGCATTCCTTTGATACAATCCGGACACCACGATGCCCAAACATCAATGACAACGGTTTTGCCTTCGTATTTTTTTAAGATGTCAGAAAAAGCTAATTCATTTCCATCCACAGACAACATTTTATCAGCCAACGCTTCTTTTGAGAATTCAGTTTTTTGAGCATTGGAGCAGGAAATCAATCCTAACGCAACAAAAAAAGACAATATTATTTTTTTCATAGTTTTATTTTTTATCACACAAATTTACAATAACTCAGGAAATGAAATCCCAAAAAAGTCCTAATTAAAACCGAAAACGTTTTAGCTTAACCTGATTTTTGGATCGAGGTAAGCATAAACCATATCAACCAAAATATTGATTACCACAAACGTAGTAGCAATCACGATTACAGAACCCATAATTACGGGTAAATCTAAGTTGTTCAAGGCTTCTACGATTTCTTTCCCGAGTCCGTTCCAGCCGAAAATATATTCCACAAAAACGGCTCCGGCCAACATCGAGGCAAACCATCCTGAAATAGCTGTAACGACTGGGTTTAGCGAATTTTTTAAAGCGTGATTTTTAATAATTTGATAAGAATTTAATCCTTTTGCTTTTGCAGTTCTGATATAATCTTGTCCAAATGTTTCTAATAATGAATTTCGCATCAATTGAATGACAACTCCAAGCGGACGAATTCCCAAAACTATTGCCGGAAGAATGATGTTTTTCCATTGAATATAACTTCCTTCGCCAAAATCATCCACTTCATATAAACTGCCGGTCATTTTGAGCCCGGTGTAATTGTGAAGTACAAATCCGAATAACCAAGCAAATAAAATCGCACTAAAAAACGACGGAATACTCATCCCTAACGTACTGATTAAGGCGATAATTCGATCTAACAACGTGTCTTTGTATAGTGCCGAAATGATTCCTAAAAAAACACCAATTACAATGGCAATGATAATAGCAAAAATCGCTAAAATGAATGTATTTGGTAATGTGTTTCCAATTACATCTGTCACTTTTTTACCGCTTTTCTGGAAACTTTCCCTTAAATAAGGTGTCTTTAAAACGGATGTTGTGTTTCCCAACTTTACTAATTGAAAAGCATTGTATTTTCCTTCCGATAAAAAAGTATAATCTTCAGAATTTGAACTATGAAATGAAATTGGCGATAAATCGTTCAAATAATAAAGATATTGTGTGGAAATCGGTTTATCAAAACCATACTTTTTTTTGACGATTGCTAATTGCTCCGAATTTTCATTTTGATCCAACATCATTCTTGCCGGATCACCGGGAAGTATTGTAAACAAAACAAAAATAACCGTAATCACACCAAAAAGTGTAAGCAGAGCATAGCCAATTTTATTTAGGAGATAGCGAATCAACTTATTTTAAAGTTACTTTATCAATATCATTAAAATGCTTTTTCTCTACAATCGTTCCTTTTTCTAAAACAACAATGCTCGGATTGGCTCTTTCAATTGTTTTTAAGGTAGTTGCATCACAGAAATAATAGTCAAAACTTAATTTGTATTCAGCTTTAATACCATCAATAATCGATTTATCTGAAGAAGTCATCCCGATAACTTTATAGCCTTTTTTGGTAGCTTTTTGGTAAAAATCTTCCAACTCATTTAAACCATCATTTTCCGCTTTACTTAAATCATATGAAATGAGCATGATTAATTTTGGCTCGTTCAGCATATCTTCGGTATAATCACTTCCATCCAATTCTATTGTAAAATCGTGAATTGGTGGCACATAACCTTGCTTAATTAATTTATCTTTTCTATCCACAAATTCAGCTGTTTCCGGCACTTTATTCGCCATGACATCATCTTGTGAAAACTCGGTATCTACACCATTTACTTTGTAAATAAAAATCATTTCGTATTCCGACATTTGAGCACCGACCGGAATTTCCATTCCTTTTTGAATGTTTGTTCCTTCAGCATACGCTCTAAAATCAATAAAAGGCAAATGCATTAATACGGTGTAAGCCATCCATAAACAAAAAATATAAGAAGCCAGAACGGTTATGTTTAAAGCTAATCGTCCAAAAAGGGGCTGAATGTATTTTAAGTTAATCAATAAAATTAATATCAAAACCAACAAAACAATATCTTTTGTAAACGATTCCCAAGGTGTTAATTTTAAAGCATCGCCAAAACAACCACAATCCGTTACTTTATTAAAATAGGCTGAGTAGAAGGTAAGGAAAGTGAAAAACACAATCATCAAAAATAGACTCCAAACGGTGAATTTTGGTTTAAAACCAATGAGTAGCATCACACCTAAAACTACTTCAAAAATGACTACAAAAACGGCAATCATTAAAGCAATTGGCATCAAAAACGGTAAGTTTAAAACACCTTCAGAAAAATATTCTTCCAATTTAAAAGAAAATCCAACCGGATCATTTAATTTGATTAATCCGGAAATAATGAATAGTAATCCGACTAGAATTCTGGAAATATGAGTGATAATTTTCATGTTGATAATGTGTCAATTAGTTAATTTGGCAATGTGTCAATCTGGGTTATTTTTTGTGAAAACCTAAGTGAATTAAGGCAAAAACGGCATAATTAATCATGTCTTGATAATTCGCATCAATACCTTCAGACACTAATGTTTTACCTTTATTATCTTCAATTTGCTTTACGCGAAGGAGTTTCTGCAAAATTAAATCGGTTAATGAACTTACACGCATTTCTCGCCAAGCTTCGCCATAATCGTGATTTTTGTTTTCCATTAACGATTTGGTTTCAGCAATTTTTTCGTCATATAAACGAGTTGCTTCTTCCAAACCTAAATCCGGTTGATCGACCACACCTTTCTCCAACTGAATCAAAGCCATAATCGAATAATTGATGATGCCAATAAATTCGCCTGTTTCGTCTTCATCTACTTTGCGAACGGAATTTTCCTGTAAACTTCGGATGCGTTGAGCTTTGATAAAAATTTGGTCAGTTAATGATGGTAAACGCAGAATTCGCCACGCACTACCATAATCTTTCATTTTATTGCAATACAATTGTCGGCATACAGCGATGACTTTATCATATTGTTGGGAAGTACTATCCATTATTGAATTATATTTGTATAAGATTTTCAAAAATACAATTTTCAAAACAAGTAGATGCTACTTTTTAATGCCTTTTTTCAAACGATATGTTAATAAACTGTTTAGGTAATTTAGTTGATTTAAAAACGCCCAAAGTAATGGGAATTTTGAATGTTACGCCCAATTCTTTTTTTGACGGAGGAAAATACCAACAAGAAAATGAAATTCTCAAAAGGGTAGAAGTGATGCTGAATGAAGGTGCTGATTTTGTTGATATTGGAGCATATTCGAGCAAAGCCAATGCGGAATTTGTCTCTGAAGAAGAAGAATTAAACCGATTACTTCCTATTTTGAAATCAGTTTTGAAAGAATTTCCCAAAACGATAATTTCGGTTGATACATTCAGAAGCGAAATAGCCAAAGCTTCAATTGAAAACGGTGCGGCGATGATTAACGATATTTCTGCCGGAAGTTTAGATGAAAATATGATGAAAACGGTGGCAAAATTTCAAGTTCCTTATATTATGATGCATATGAAGGGAACGCCGCAAACGATGATGAATTTGACTAAATATGATGATATTGTCAAAGAAATGTTATTCTATTTTTCTGAAAAAATTGCTCAAGCCAGAAGTTTCGGAATCAATGATTTGATTATCGATCCCGGTTTCGGATTTGCTAAAAACATCGAGCAAAATTATGAAGTTATGCAAAAATTGCAATTGTTTGAAAGTTTAGAATTACCAATTTTAGCTGGAGTTTCACGAAAATCAATGATTTATAAACCATTGGAGTCTTCGCCCGAAGATGCGTTAAACGGAACCACTGCTCTCAATATGATTGCGTTGACAAAAGGAGCTTCGATTTTACGGGTACATGATGTGAAGGAAGCGGTAGAATGTGTGAAATTATTTTCTTTAATGAGTTTATAAAATGAAAAAACTGACCTTACTTTTTTGTATTTTGATTATGATTTCCTGTAAAAAGGAAGTTGAATTAGTAAAAGCAAATCGAACAATTGATTCAACCGTTGTGGATCATTCTCCAATTTATATTTTTTTAGATGCGAAAGGAAAAGATACCCTAGCCGAAGTTAACCGAAAAAATTCCATCGGAACAACCAATTGGATTTTTCATGTTGATAAACGTCTTCCGTTGAATGTTGCAATTCCTGAAATTGTTGCTTTGCAAGACAGAAGAGAAAAAGCTCAATTTCATAAAAACGATGAAGCCGGAAATTATTTTTCTTATACAGATAGCGTCCAAAAAACATTGGCTTTCATTCCATTTAAGGAAATCAATTATAGCTACAACAGTTATTTCTCTACTGTTTATGTAAAAGAAAATCCTGATTATCATCTTCATTTTCAGACTTTTTCAGTGAATTTTAAACCAAAAAATAAAGTTTCTGTGGATGGAAATGAAGTAGAAATGAGTGAGCTGCTTACCTTTTTAAAAGAATACACCGCTTTTTCCAGCGATGGAAAACGTATTTTAATTTATTTGAATTTTGATGAACGATTGACGTTTAATCAATATTTATCCAAATTAATCGAACTAAAAACACTTGAAAATGAGATGGTTTCTATTTCTCCAATCCATTTTATTTATGATAAAAAGAAATTACCGGATTGTGATTGTGGGATGTAAGGGTTGCGGGTTGGAAGGTTGCGGGTTGCGGGTTTGAAGGTTGCGAGTTTCAAGTTTCAGGTTTCAGGTTTTTGAACGCAATGTTGTCATCCCGACGAAGGAGGGATCTCATAAAGTAGAGTTACAATTTTTCTGACTTTGTGGCAAAGTATAAATTCCGTGTCTTCCTTGTTTTCTGTGAGAAAAAATTGTGTCCTTTGCGAAATTCTTCGTGCTCTTTGCGGTTAAAAAAAGAAGCAAAGCGACTTCTACTGATGATGATAAGGTTCATTCCTCAAAATCGTAAACCCTCGATAAACCTGCTCAATAAAAAACAAACGCACCATTTGATGTGAAAAAGTCATCTTAGAAAGCGAGATTTTCTGCTGTGCTTTTTGATAAACCGCTTCTGAAAAACCATACGGACCTCCAATTACATAAACTAACGTTTTAATTCCGGCATTCATTTTCTTTTGTAATTCATTCGCAAATTCTACACTACCAAAGGATTTTCCGTTTTCATCCAACAGAATTAAATAGTCGGTTGGAGACAATTTTCCCAAAATTAATTCGCCTTCTTTTTCTTTTTGTTGAGCTTCAGAAAGATTTTTTGCGTTTTTGATGTCTGGAATAATTTCTAAATCAAATTTAACATAAAAAGACAATCGCTTTTGATATTCATCCATCAACGATTGAAGATTTTTATTATCCGTTTTACCAATGGCGATTAATTTGATGTTCATTTTGAAACTTTTTTCAAATGTACAAAGTTATTTTTTTTTCATTCACCCAATAATCAGAGATTATAAACTATTTTTGCACCGCAGACCGCCTTATCGCTTTCAGTAATGAGAGAGGAAAGTCCGGACACCACAGAGTAGCATAACGGGTAACGCCCGTCCGTTCGTCTCGGCGAATGAGGACCAGTGCAACAGAAAGTATGTACAGTTCGGCTGTAGTGAAACCAGGTAAACTCTATGCGGTGAAATGCCATGTAAATCAACGTTCTGTTTCGGCAGATAAGGGCTACTCGTCCGAGGTTGAAGGGTAGGCAGCTAGATTCAATGGGTAACTATTGAGCAAGATAAATGATAAGGGTTCGCTTTGGCGAATACAGAATCCGGCTTACAGGTCTGCTTTTTTTGTGAAGATGGGGACTGCTATTTCTCACAACCACCATTTTTCTTAAATGCTTTCAATTCCTTTTTTAAACATTTTTTTAAAATGGTTTGAGCCGATTTTCCAAAAACAACATCATCACGGTTATTTTCTACTTCAATACTTCCGGTAGTTGTGTGCGAATAAATTAGACTTCCTTTGTTTACATCATAAACTTGAATGGTGATGGATGCTGATGATTCTTCAGCATTTTTCATCGGTTTGATATTAATTCCTCCAATATCGTTGGCTAAAACATTGCCCACAACTTGAATTACATAATCAATACTATTGGTAGCTTTTAAAATGGTTAATTGCTCCCTTGAATTTTTTTCTGTTAGAATCGGAACATTATAAGCTGCTTTTCTCTTTCCATAGCTAAGATAGAGTGAATCATTCAGACAAGATGAAAGAGCTTCTTCAGTTGTAGTAGACAAATCGTTCCATGCTTTTCCATTTACCGTAACATGATTTAAAAACCATTTTCCTTCCGAAAAATTTATGTCATATAAACTTGATTCTGCAATTGATCTATAATGCGGAAAATAGCATGAATTAAATACTAAAAGCACAGCAAAAAGTCCAAAATAGGTAAGTCTATTCTTCGCTATCATC
This sequence comes from Flavobacterium sp. T50_26, assembly GCF_057652995.1. Classification (NCBI taxonomy): domain Bacteria; kingdom Pseudomonadati; phylum Bacteroidota; class Flavobacteriia; order Flavobacteriales; family Flavobacteriaceae; genus Flavobacterium; species Flavobacterium sp. T50_26. Next base: position 24,456 of record NZ_JBYFCC010000021.1, on the reverse strand, counting down.
TTCTTCAATTTCATCATTGTCTGATTCACTTTCCCATTCAAAAAAAGAAAAAGTAGAACCACCATAATTTTTTTGAAACGAAAATTGATTTAAATGTTCTAGTTTAGTATGTTTCGAATGTTCCACAATCATCATTCCATCTTCAGAGAGAAGTTCTCTTTCAAAAACGGACTGAACAACTTTTTCAAAATTTTCTTGTGTCATTCCATAAGGTGGATCGGCAAAAATAATGTCGAAATTACCTTTAGTTTTTTCTAAAAATTTAAAAACATCGCTTTTGATGGCGGTGATATTAAATTCAAATTCGTCGGTTGTTTTTTTGATGAAAGATATACATCCAAAATCGGCATCAACCGAAACAATTGGTTCACTTCCACGTGAAGCAAATTCAAAACTGATGTTTCCGGTTCCGGCAAATAAGTCTAAAACCGATAATTCAGCAAAATTAAAATGATTATTTAAAATGTTGAACAACGCTTCTTTGCTCATGTCGGTCGTTGGACGAACAGGTAGATTTTTGGGTGGTGATAGCCTGCGACCTTTGTATTTTCCGGATATGATTCTCAAGAGTTAAATAGTATAAAATGGGTTCTGTTTTCTTGTGCCGAAAAAGAATTTGATTTTTGTAAATCGGAAACATCCAATAAAGATGTATTTCGTACATAATGATATGCTTTTTGATAAATAGCATCTTGTTCTCTGCATTCGCCTAAAATTATTAATTTAAACGATTCCGGGTTCAAATGAAGTTGTTCTGCCGTGAACAATAAATAATATAAAAAATCTTCGGCAGTTTGATATTCAAATGAATTGAAAAGCAACAATTTTTGATTTTGTATAACAATAATTTCAAAATGTGTTTTAGTTACATGCACAAACATGTTTTGCGACACATCGTTTTTAGATAAATCAAGTAATTTGGAAACTAAAATTCCTGTATAATGTTGGTATTCAAATGAACCAAATTGATCAATTAAATAGTTATTTATGTTTACATAAGGCACGTAAACATTCATCATTTCATATTTTCCAATTTCATCAACAGCAAAATAATCAGTGTCAAAAACTTTGGTGTTATATTGCAAATAACTTCCTTTATAATCTTCGTCAAAAAGCGGTTTTGGCACAAAAGTACTCAAGTTGTTTTCATGCAAAACGGTAATTTGATCATACGATTTTGTTAAATCTGTGTAATCCAAAATAGATTTCCACAAACTATTTTCTATGCTAAAATTTTTTGGAAATTTGCTAAAGTCAATTCGATCAAAAGAAGTTATTTGCCCCGACAAAGTGTCACGGCAACAAAAAGAAAGCCCATTCAGTGAGACCTGAATGGACAATTTTTTATAACTTTTTTCAGTGATTGAATTATTCGTTATTTCCATATTTTTTAGGCCAGTTTCCTGACATACTAACTTCTTCCATTGAACCTAACAAAATATATTCGCCGTTAATTCCATCAACAGAAACAACTTTTCTTTCTTTAGCAACTAGTGATTGATCTTGATCAGTAAGTAATTTAGATTTCTCAAGTTTAGCTTCAAAAACAGGAATTTTTAAATCTTCTCTTTTGATGAATCCTGCTTTCAAATCAATTTTAGCTTCAATATCGCCAATTTTAACAACATTTAATCTTTTGTAACGATCAGAGTTTTTAAATAAAGAATCTTTAATGCTCACTTTACCTAATTCTTTAGTTACTACAATATCTTTAAAATAACCGCCTGTTCCGTCTGGACCAACTGTTAAACGATAGGCAGCATTTTTTGCAGCATCGATAACCGACGTGTCTTTTCTTTCAATGATGGTAAATTTTTCATTTTCAACAAATGAAATCAATGAATCTAAATTATCTGTATACTTTCCGTTAATGGATTTATATGCCATTTGAACAGCTTTAATGTCCAACATTTTGTTAACGGCTACCTGAAAACGCTTTTCTTTTAATTTATCAAAACGAATCGGATCTTGAATTGATTCGTAAATTAAATATACAAAAAGCAAAGTGACAACCCACAATACAACAGAAAGGATATTTTTTACACCCTTGCTAGTATTTTTATCCAGTAATTTTACAATTCCAAAAATGGCTAATGCAAGTACTACAACAATTATAACTAATTTAATCATCTTGATTTTTTTTAATTTCAGTTTAAGGCAAATCTACAATTTTTTTTTTTTCTCAAAAGCATTTCACACAAAATTCATCAGTATATTTGAATTTTAATAGTTTCCTAACTTTTCATAAATGAATTCATCTCTGTTTTACAGTATCTTACAAAAATCGTTTCCATTCAATCCTACTTTAAAACAAACTATTTTTTTTGAAAAGGTAGCCAATTTCGCCACAAATTCAGATTCCAACGAACTTTTTGTTTTAAAAGGTTATGCCGGAACAGGAAAAACAACATTAATTTCTACGTTGGTTGAAAACTTACTTTCTGTAAACAAAAAATATGTGTTGTTGGCTCCAACCGGTCGGGCAGCAAAAGTGATTGCCAATTATTCAGGAAAACCGGCTTTTACCATTCATAAAAAAATTTATTTTCCTAAAAAAAATTCGTCAGGTGGCGTTTCTTTTACCAGACAAGTAAATAAACATAAAAACACCATTTTTATTGTAGATGAAAGTTCGATGATTTCGGATGTAAATACCGACTCAAAATCAATGGACAGCAATTCACTTTTGGATGATTTGATGAGTTATGTCTATTCCGGTGAAAATTGTAAAATGATTCTATTAGGCGATACTGCTCAGTTGCCGCCCGTTCATTTAGATGTGAGTCCGGCATTAAATATTGAAACCTTAGTAACATATTATAATAAAGAGGTGCTTCATATTGAATTGGATGAAGTAATGCGTCAAGAAGAGAATTCCGGAATTTTGTATAATGCAACTTTACTCAGAGAAATTTTGAAAAATCATTTTATAGATTCGTTTCAATTTAATGTAAAAGGTTTTAAGGACATCGTTCGTTTAACAGACGGTTATGATATTCAAGATGCTATTAACACTGCTTACAGTAAGGATGGGATGGAGGAAACCGCTTTCATCGTGCGAACCAATAAACGAGCGAATCAATACAATCAGCAAATTAGAAACGCCATTCTTTTCCGCGAAAGCGATTTGTCTGCAGGCGATTTTATGATGGTGGTTAAAAACAATTATTTTTGGTTAAAAGAAACCGATGAAGCAGGATTTATTGCCAATGGTGATATTATCGAAATACTCGAAATTCACAAAATTCAAGAATTATACGGATTCAAATTTGCAAAAGTAAAAATCAGAATGGTCGATTATCCAAACCAAAAACCATTTGAAACTATTTTGTTATTGGATACAGTTGCGAGCGTTTCGCCATCATTAACGTATGAAGAATCCAACCGCTTGTATCAGGAAGTTTTGCAAGATTATGAAAATGAAGGACCAAAATACAAACAAGTTCAAAAAGTGAAGGAAAATGAATATTTCAATGCTTTGCAAGTCAAATTTTCTTATGCCATAACATGTCACAAATCACAAGGTGGTCAGTGGAATACCGTTTTTGTTGAACAACCCTATTTGCCGGATGGAGTAGATAGAGATTACATTCGATGGTTGTACACCGCTATTACACGTGCCAAAGAAAAATTGTATCTGATTGGTTATAAAGATGAAAATTTTGAATAAATTTGAACTATGATATCCATAGAAACTATTATAAGCATTTGTCTCGGAATAGGATTGGCAGCCTCAGCCGGATTCCGCGTTTTTGTACCCCTTTTTATATTGAGTTTGGCTTCTCATTTGAATTGGATTCCTGTGAATGATTCTTGGAGTTGGCTTGGCGAAACACCGGCTTTAATTGCACTTGGAATTGCTATGGTTTTTGAAGTTTTAGCCTATTATATTCCTTTTGTAGACAATATTTTAGACACGATTGCTATTCCGTTAGCAGCCATTGCCGGAACGGCTGTCATGGCTTCTACGCTGGTTGATTTGAGTCCGTTGTTTACCTGGGGTTTAGCCATTATTGCCGGAGGTGGAACAGCCGCAGCAATCAATTCAGCTACAGCTGCAACCAGACTAACTTCAACCGCAACAACAGGAGGAATTGGCAACCCAATTGTTTCCACCATTGAAACCGGAACTGCCACAGTCATGTCATTCGCATCCATTTTTATACCAATTATAGCATTTGTTTTAGTGCTTTTTATTTTCTTTATGGGAATAAAATTGTTTCGAAAGATGATAAAATAAAAAGCGAACAATCCAACAATCCAACAATCCAACAATCGAAAAATCTGAAAATCCAACAATCCAAAAATGAAAATAATCGCCGTCATCCCAGCTCGTTATGCATCAACCCGTTTTCCAGCCAAATTAATGCAAGATTTAGGTGGAAAAACTGTTATCACGCGAACGTATGAAGCGGCTGTGAATACCAATTTATTTGATGATGTTTTTGTGGTTACGGATTCCGATTTAATTTTTAATGAAATTGTTTCGCGAGGTGGAAAAGCCATTATGAGTATCAAAGAGCACGAAAGTGGTAGCGACCGAATTGCCGAAGCGATTGAAAATATAGACGTTGATGTGGTTGTAAATGTGCAAGGCGACGAACCTTTTATCAACAAAGAACCTCTCGAAAAAGTGATTGAAGTTTTTAAAAAGGATGTAGATCAAAAAGTCGATTTAGCTTCGCTTATGCGAGAAATTACCGATTGGGAGGCAATTGAAAACCCGAATAACGTAAAAGTAATTGTCGATCAAAACGGATTGGCTTTGTATTTTTCGCGTTCGGTAATTCCATATCCAAGAGAGAAAAATGTTGGAGTTCGCTATTTTCAGCATATTGGAATTTATGCGTTTAGAAAGCAAGCATTGTTGGATTTTTATCATTTACCGATGAAATCACTCGAAGCTTCAGAAAAATTAGAACAACTTCGTTATTTAGAATACGGTAAAAAAATCAAAATGGTAGAAACCGATCATGTTGGCATCGGAATCGATACTCCGGAAGATTTGGAAAAAGCTAGACTTTTACTTTAGTTGTACAAAGCATAATAAGCTTCTACATTATCCAAAAATACACCGTCGAATCCGGCATTGATTATTTTTTTCATATACGAATCATCGTTACCATACATCATTTTTTGCCAAGTCGGCTCCCAAAATTCTACATAAATTTCATTGTCATAACCTTTGTAGTTCTTTTTGAGCCATTTCGGATTGCCTTTTTTCCAGTCGGGTTGCCAGTAACTTCGCCAATTTTCGGCAGCACCAACATTTAAATAACTAATTACTAATCGTTTTCCGCCGTTTTTCTTCACTTTTAGTTTCTCTAAATCGGCTTTGGTGTAGGGAAAACTTAAATAATATAAATCGATTAAAATTAAGTCAAAATTAGTATCAGCAACTTTATCAATCAATTCTTTTTTGGTGTCAAAATCATCGGCATTAATGAGGTATAAAAAATTCTGTACATCTTTTAACTTTTTGACATCATTCGCGTTTTCATTTAGTATTTTTTCTGGAATGGTGTGATAATGATAATTATCTGCAGTTCTGATAAACGGAACAAACCCAACTTCCTGATTCAATTTAATGATGTTCTCTTCTTCATTTTTATCCTTTACAAACTCAGAAACAATTACTTTTTTATCTTTTGGTAATTTTTTTAAGTTGTTAATTCGATAGTTATCTGCTTTACCTTTTTCATCCAAAAATAATTCTTCAATTGCGATTCCGTCGATTGCATTCATATATTCGTTGCACAAAGGTTTGTCCGGATCAACGTTTTGAAAAGCCAATTCGGAACCATTTTGTGGAATAACAATAAATTCAGGATTAAATTTTCGGGCATATTTTGAAATGCCGACCACCATTTCCTGCATTTTTTTTCCTGCTTTTTGCGTATTTTTATCTTTATCGTCCATTTCAAAACCAAATAAAATGAGTAAGGTCAAACCAATGGGAAGTATAAAATATATTTTTTTCATGCTACGAATTTCTGAGGTCAAAAGTAATAATTTAATTGGTATTCATTCGATTACGTTGCAATTAGTGTACCAATTCACTTTTCTTTTTTAACTAAAATCAGTTCGTTGTGTTCTTCAATTCGTGGAAGCGTCCAAACTTTATATTTTTCTGAATCAAAAAAATTGAGATACAATTTATTTCTACTATTATCATGTTCTTTCAAAATCATCGTATTAAAAAGAATATAACCATCAACATTTAAAATTTCGGTTAACCGATTCTGAAAGAAATTTTCAAATAAAAAGCTTGGCATTGTTGTGTCTTGAAAAATATCAACAATAATTAAATCATATTTCAATTTGGTTTTTAAAGCAAATTCAAATGCTTCATGATGAATAATGTTGAGGTTTTTGATTTTATCTAACCCAAAATGTTCATTTGCCAAATCGATGACTTTTTCGTCTAATTCAATTCCGGTAATTTTTCTGGAATAACCAACTTCATCCACCAATGTTTTGATAACACTTCCTCCGGCAACTCCCAAAACCAAGATATGATTCATGGGTTTAATATTTTCAAAACCAATATTTAAAAGTCCTTTTCTGAGTACGCGTTGCAAGCTTCCATAGGAATAATTGGTGTTCAAACTATCCAAAACTACTTGACCATTTACCAAGGTAACTTCCAAAGACTTGCTAATCTCAGAAGTTGTTTTATGTAAATTGATAGGATAGAAGTAGCTGATTATTTTTTTGAACATTTAATAATTTTCATCAAAAATAATGTATAAATCGTATTTTTACTAAAATATTTTAAGAGATGAAGAAATGGCTTTATAAATTAATTTTTTTTAAACTGATGGGATGGAACATTTCCGGTACAATTGAACCATCAATAAAAAAATGTGTCATGATTGTGGTTCCGCATACGAGTTGGCACGATTTCTATCTTGGTCTTTTTACGAGAGGAATTTTAGGTTTAGAAATGAATTTTGTGGGTAAGAAAGAATTATTCAGATTTCCTTTTGGCTATTATTTCAAATGGATGGGAGGAGAGCCGTTAGACAGATCGGGCGGTTTAAATAAAGTAGAAGCCATTGCACAAGTTTTTCAAAAAAGAGCAATCTTCAGATTAGCCATTGCACCCGAAGGAACTCGAAAAAAAGTAACAGAATGGAAAACAGGTTTTTACTATATTTCACTTCAAGCAAATGTTCCAGTAATACCGGTGGCTTTTGATTATGGTAAAAAGGAAGTAAGACTTGGAAAACCTTTTTATCCAACCGGAAAAATAGAAGAAGATATTCAATTCTTACAGAAATTTTATGTTGGCGTTATAGGTAAAGTACCGGAAAATAGTTTTGAAGTATAAATTTTAAAAAGGTTTTTATTTGAACTTTATCAACAAACAATAATAGTTTCGTTAATTAAATTAAAATCAAAAATTAACGTACAGCAATTCATTTGTCTAAATTTGTAATTCATTGGTTTTCCAAACTAAAAAATAAACAAATATCAAATGAAAAAAATAACAATTCTGGCTTGCCTTTGCCTAAGTATTTTTGCAATAAATGCACAACAAATCAAATCTCCCGACGGTAAATTAGAAATGATTTTTTCTTTAAAAGAGAATGGTGTGCCGACATATTTATTAAATTATAAAGGGAAAAGTGTCATTAAAACTAGTTCGCTCGGATTGGAATTAAAAAACCACAAGAAGTCATTATTGAATGATTTTACAGTTTCTGACACAAAGAATTCAACTTTTGATGAAACGTGGAAACCGGTTTGGGGCGAAGAAAGTCAAATCCGCAATCATTACAACGAATTAGCGGTTACTTTAAATCAAAAAGAAACCAATCGTTTGTTAGTCATTCGTTTTCGACTTTTTGATGATGGATTGGGTTTTCGTTACGAATTTCCGCAGCAAAATAACTTGGGACACTTTGTTATTAAAGAAGAAAGAACGCAATTTGCTATGACCGGAGATCATACTGCTTTTTGGATTCCGGGCGATTATGACACGCAAGAATACGACTATTCAGAATCTAAATTGTCAGAAATCAGACCGTTGATGGCAAAATCGATCACAAGTAATTTATCACAGACTTCCTTTTCACCAACAGGCGTTCAAACTTCGTTGATGATGAAAACAGCTGATGGTTTGTACATCAATTTACATGAAGCTGCTTTAATCGATTATGCTTGCATGCATTTGAATTTAGATGATAAAAATTTTGTGTTTGAATCTTGGTTAACGCCCGATGTTCAAGGAGATAAAGGTTATCTTCAAGCCCCATCTACTTCGCCTTGGAGAACGATTATGGTGAGCGATGATGCCAGAACAATTTTGGCTTCCAGAATGACATACAACCTGAACGAACCTTGTAAAATAGAAGATACTTCATGGATTAAGCCAACAAAATACATCGGTGTTTGGTGGGAAATGATTACCGGAAAAAGTTCGTGGGCTTACACAGATGATTTTAAAGCCATTCAATTAGGAGTGACCGATTACACCAAAGCAAAATCAAACGGAAAGCACGGAGCAACGACAGAAAATGTGAAAAGACACATCGATTTTGCAGCAGAGCACGGTTTTGATGGTGTTTTAGTAGAAGGATGGAACGAAGGTTGGGAAGATTGGTTTGGCAATTCTAAAGATTATGTTTTTGATTTTGTAACGCCTTATCCCGATTTTGACTTGGTTGGAATCAGAGATTATGCCAAAAGCAAAGGGGTAAAAATGATTATGCATCACGAAACTTCATCGTCTGTACGTAATTATGAGCGTCATTTGGATAAAGCGTATCAATTTATGAAAGATAACGATTACGATGCTGTTAAAAGCGGTTATGTAGGCGATATTTTACCAAGAGGAGAAAATCATTACAGTCAATGGTTGATAAATCATTATCAATATGCATTGGAAAAAGCTGCAGAATATAAAATTATGGTAAATGCTCACGAGGCTGTTCGACCAACCGGAATTGCCAGAACCTATCCGAACCTTATCGGAAATGAAGCCGCGAGAGGAACAGAATATCAAGCTTTTGGAGGATCTAAGCCAAATCATGTCACCGTTTTGCCTTTCACTCGATTAATTGGCGGACCAATGGATTATACGCCGGGAATTTTTGAAATGGATATTCAAAAATTTAGTCCGGATAACAAATCGCATGTAAACAGTACGTTAGCAAATCAATTGGCGTTGTATGTAACTTTGTACAGTCCGTTGCAAATGGCAGCTGATTTTCCAGAACATTACAACAAATTTTTAGATGCTTTTCAATTCATAAAAGATGTTGCATTAGATTGGGATAAAAGCGTTTACGCCGAAGCAGAGCCCGGGAAATATGTTACAGTTGCCCGCAAAGCAAAAGGAAAATCAGATTGGTTTATAGGAAGTGTAGGAGGTGAGCAACCTAGAACTTCCACATTAAATTTTGATTTTTTAGAGAAAGGAAAAACCTATATTGCAACTATTTATGCTGATGCAAAGGATGCTCATTACAAAAATAATCCGCAGGCCTACACAATTCAGAAGGTTTTAGTAACCAATAAATCGAAGCTTACACAATTTGTTGCTGCTGGTGGTGGTTATGCAATTAGCATCAAACAAGTTGGTAAGGAAAACACAAAAGGAATTAAAAAAATATAAATTTATAACTATTTAAATTTCAGAAAAAGTGAGTGATAGGCTCACTTTTTTTGTTTTTATATATTTTGACGAATTTTTTTTAAAAAATTTCCAGACTATTTAAAACCAAACTTTTCTTTTCGTCGTAAATGCTTTTACAAACACTTAAAAATTTTATAACATGAAAAACAAAAATTTATTTTCGGCAGTTATCTTGAGTTCAATCTTATTTATGTCATGTAGTGACGATGATAACATGCAAACAGTTAGTGAAGTAAAATTATTTACTTCAAGCAATACTTCAGGAATGGTTTCTATAACAGACTTGTTACCATCTACACCAACAGTACAAGGTTTCTCGGTAAATTCTACCGATGCAGATGGAATTCATTACTATTCTTCAAGTGATGAAATTATTCTTGCTTCTCGTTCAAATAATAGATTAGAAGCTTATGGAAATGTTAAAGAAGCGATGATGAATAATAGTTCAAGTTTGACTTTGTCATACAGCAGTACTTCAGATTTTAATAATGCTAGAGAAATTGCAGTTTCGGGCAATACCGTAATTGTGACGCAAGATCAAGCGGAATCAAACGGAAATCAAAACAAATTATTTGTTTATGAAAAAACAGCATCAGGGTTCACATTGCAAAGAACATTTGATGTTAATATTAAATTGTGGGGAATTCACTTTGATGGTAGTACTTTGTATGCAATTGTTGATTTAACAAGCGATTTAGTAGCTTATGATAACTTTTTAACCAATTCATCTGGACCGCTTATGCCTAGCAAACGTGTGACCATTGAAGGTTTAGTTAGAACGCACGGAATCACGTATTCAAGTGTTGAAAACACAATGGTTTTAACCGATGTAGCTGCTGCAGCTTCTGATTCTGACGGAGGTGTGATTGTTATTAAAAATTTCTCATCTGTTTTTTCATCCACAGCAAACAACGGAACGATTTCAACAGCAAATCAAATTAGAATCTACGGACCTAATTCAATGCTTGGAAATCCAGTTGATGTGGCCTATGATAATGTAACAAAAATGATATATGTAGCAGAAAGAGCTAACGGTGGCGGAAGAGTATTAACTTTTTCTGTACCAACAACCAGCGGAGATTATGCTCCGGTAATGAACAGACTCGAACCTGGCTGTGCCGCAGTTTTCTTGCAAAGAAGATAGTTTTTTGTGTTTGTTTTATTGGTCCTGAAAGCCTTAGCTCCATGTGAGTTAGGGCTTTCTTTATTTAGGTAAATATGTTTTAAACGTTCCGTTTTTGTAGAAAACTACAATTTTTTCAATATCCTCTTGGGTTTGAAATATGTTTTTCTCCGGTTTGCTAACTTCAGCTTTATCGCTTTCTTCACTTTTTTCCAATCGCGTTTCTTGATTCTTAGAAATGTTTTCTGCTGAGTTTGATTTTGGGAATGTTCCTTTATTAAACAAAAACCAATACAAATCTACTTCAGGAAAAGCTTCCGTGATTTTAATTACAAACTCTAAACTTGGCTTGTTTCTTCCGGAGAGTAGGTGTGAAAGACTCGATCGTTGCACGCCAATTTTATCTGCAAAACCAGAAGCACTAAGTTGATAATAGTCTAGAATTTTTTCTAATTTCAGAACAAAATCTTGCGTGTTTTGCATGTTTTAAAATGATTGAATTTTTAGTGTTACAAATGTAATCAATTTGGTGTAATTTGTAAATGTTACAAATGTAATTTGACTTCTATTAACCAGATTTAGCTAAATTATAAGTTTATTTAATTATGCTTAAAATATTGATTATTAATTTTTTATTGTAATATAATTTAATGATGTTAGTTATGGTTATTTTAATGTTTACAAAGTTAAATTATGGAATGTTTTTTGCCTGTTTACAAATGTTATCGCAAAGATGTTTACCTTTGTATAGCTAAATTTTACCCCAATGGACTACCTTTCTATCTTCGAGAAAAATAAAGAAACCGAGTTGTCGGGTCGATATATAACACTTAAAAATATTGAACCTATCATAGGGAAACATTTTGCCAAAAATGAAATTCAAGTGATTGGTAATTCAGTTTTAGAAAAGTCAATATACAGTTATCGGGTCGGAAGTGGAAATTTTAAAATTCTACTTTGGTCTCAAATGCACGGAAATGAGAGCACAACCACAAAAGCACTTTTTGATCTTTTTAATTTTTTGGATTCCGATGTAGATGAAGTGAAAAAATGGAAGGGAAAATTTAGTTTCTATTTTATTCCAATGCTCAATCCGGATGGAGCCGAAATTTACACTAGAGAAAACGCTAATCAAGTCGATTTAAATCGTGATTTTATTAACCTTTCTCAACCGGAAAGTCAGCTGCTTATGCATGTTTTCAATGAATTTAAACCTGATTTTTGTTTCAATCTTCATGATCAAAGAACAATTTTTGGTGCTGGTCAAACAAATAATCCGGCAACAGTTTCGTTTTTAGCTCCTTCTTATAATGAAGAACGAGAAATAAATGATGTTCGATTAAAGGCGATTAATCTTATTGCTTCTATTAATGAAAAAATTCAACAGTTTATTCCTAATCAAGTAGGTCGTTTTGATGATGGTTTTAATAGAAATTGTGTGGGCGACACTTTTCAACAATTAGGCGTGCCAACTGTTTTGTTTGAAGCAGGACATTTTCAAAATGATTATGATAGAGAAGAAACCCGAAAATTTATTTTCATAAGTTTATTAGTTGGATTTCAAGCACTTTACGAAAACGATATAGTTAATAACAAAATCGAAGATTATTTGAAAATTCCTCAAAATAATGTCTGTTTTTTCGATATTGTTTACAGAAATGTCAAAATAAATTATGATAATTCAAAATTAATAACGAATTTTGCAGCACAATTTAAGGAAGAAATTGTTGAGAATCAGCTGAAATTCAATGCTTATATTTCAAGTGTTGGTGATTTAGAAGGTTTTTATGGTCACACAGAATATGATGCTCAAAATGATATGTTTTTGGATGACGAAGGCAATTTTCCTAAAATTGATAAAAAAGCTAATTTTATAGTAGGAAACAGCAAGGTATTTGTTAATGGTTTGCTAAAAAATTAATGAATTCGTTTTTTTATTGAATAAATTGTACTTCTTTTGTACCATAAATAAACAACAATAAATACATACAAAAAACCATGAGTAAGTTTCGTTTAGATGAAGTAGATCACCAAATTCTTGACATGTTAATCGACAACACAAGAGTTCCTTTTACGGATATAGCTAAAAAACTATTAATTTCTGCTGGTACCGTTCACGTAAGAGTAAAAAAAATGGAAGATGCCGGAATTATCATGGGCTCGTCTTTAACCTTAGATTATGAAAAATTAGGCTATTCATTTATCGCTTATGTTGGCGTTTTCTTGAATAATACGTCTCAAACAAAATTCGTTTTAGAGCGTATCAACGAAATTCCTTTCGTAACAGTAGCTCACGTTACAACCGGAAAATTCAATATTTTCTGTAAAATTAGAGCTAAAGATACTAAACATGCCAAAGATGTTATCTTCATGATTGATGATATTGAAGGAGTTTACCGTACTGAAACAATGATTTCTTTAGAGGAAAGTATCAACGACAAAAAACGTTTGATGCACACGATTTTCAAAAATATGTAAGATTTGAAATCTTCAACAATATAAACCCTCTCCACTGAAATCGAGAGGGTTTTTTTATGAAAAAATTCAAAGTTCTTTTTTAAAATAATTCACTAAATTAGTGAGCAAAATTCAGACTATGTACACGCTTCCCAAAATTGAACGTTTTCATCAAAACGTAATTTCTAAATATCAAATTTACAACAGTGTTTTTATCACGCTTCCTTTTGATGCCATTGATAATACCGGCGTTCTTTTGCCACTTTTTACTGAAATTTGTGAAAATGGATTTAAAAATGAGCAAAATCCGGAAGAGATTTTTAATTCTTTCGCTTCCAAATATTTAGAAAACCCAACTGAGGAGCAGAAAATTGAATTAATGTTTCGCTTCATTCAATATATCGAACGGCAAATTGTTTTGTTTGATGCCATTGAGGATGCTGCTTTTCCCGTTGTAAATAATATGGAAGGTCGCGGTTCACTTCGTGATATGAAAGAAAAAGCAGATCAACGTTCTAAACGAAAAGAATTAAAAGATTTTCTTGAAAATTTTCAGGTAAGAACTGTTTTAACGGCTCATCCAACGCAATTTTACCCTGGTTCTGTTTTGGGAATTATCACCGATTTAACCGAAGCTGTTCGAGTTAATAATCTTGTTGTAATAAAAGAACTATTGGCTCAATTAGGCAAAACGCCATTCATTAAAAAAGAAAAACCAACTCCGTTTGATGAAGCCGTGAGTTTGATTTGGTATTTGGAAAATGTGTTTTATCCAACTGCCGGAGAAATGATTCAATACCTGCAAAAAAATATTTTTGATGGTGATGAAATACACAACTCCATTTTTAATTTGGGATTTTGGCCGGGTGGCGATCGGGATGGAAATCCGTTTGTTACAACCGAAATTACTTTAAAAGTAGCCGAACGACTCAGAACATCCATCCTAAAATCATATTACACAGACATTCGAAAATTAAAACGAAAACTAACTTTTAAAGGAGTTGATACCTTAATTGCTGATTTGGAAAGCAAATTATACCGCTCTGTTTTTTATTCAAGAGGAGAAATTTACATCACGCATGATGAATTTAAATCGATTTTGATAAAAATTAAAAACATCATCAAAGATGAACATCAATCACTTTATTTGGATGAAATAGATTTATTGTTGAATAAACTTAATTTATTTGGATTCCACTTTGCTACGTTAGACATTCGTCAAAATAGCCGCATTCACAAAGCCGTTTTTCAGGAGATTGTTGATAAAGAAAAATCATTATTTCCAGCCGAATATGCCAACTTTAGCGAAAAGGAAAAAATTGAAATTTTATCTAAAGTCACAAGTTCGTTAACCGAAGCCAATTTTGAAAACGAAATCACTAAATCAACCGTAAGTTCTATTCATGCCATGAAAACCATTCAGGAAAAGAATGGCGAATTGGGTTGTAATCGGTATATCATTAGCAACAACGAAAGTGCACTGAATGTGATGGAAACGTTTGCCATGTTTAGTCTTTGTGGATGGAAAAATCCTTCGGTAGATATTATTCCGCTTTTTGAGTCTGTGGATGATTTGCAAGCGGTCGACAAAATTATGGAACAATTATATACCAATTCAGCGTATAAAAAACATCTTGAAAATAGAAATAATATTCAAACTGTGATGCTCGGTTTTTCGGATGGAACAAAAGACGGAGGCTATTTAATGGCGAATTGGAGCATTTATAAAGCGAAGCAAAAACTTACAGCTATTTCACGAAAATATGGCGTAAAAGTGATCTTTTTTGATGGTAGAGGTGGACCGCCGGCAAGAGGTGGAGGAAAAACACATAAATTTTATGCTTCGATGGGACCAACAATCGAAAATCAGCAGATTCAAGTGACGGTTCAGGGACAAACCATTAGTTCTAATTTTGGCACATTGGATTCTTGTCGTTATAATTTAGAGAATTTGTTGAGTGCTGGGGCAACCAATCAGCTTTTCAGTAAAGGAGAAAATGTGCTTTCTGAGACTGATAATGGTGTTTTAGATGAATTGTCACAGTTGAGTTATGACAAAT
Organism: Flavobacterium sp. T50_26; assembly: GCF_057652995.1. NCBI lineage: Bacteria > Pseudomonadati > Bacteroidota > Flavobacteriia > Flavobacteriales > Flavobacteriaceae > Flavobacterium > Flavobacterium sp. T50_26. Next base: position 9,173 of record NZ_JBYFCC010000021.1, on the reverse strand, counting down.
ATTTGAAGTTTAAACAGCATCCAAAATTCATCCCTTATTTGGAAAAAATGAGCACGTTGAATTATTATGCCAAAACCAATATTGGCAGTCGCCCATCCAAAAGAAATAAAAGCGATCAATTGGATTTCAACGATTTGCGAGCCATTCCGTTTGTGGGTTCTTGGAGTCAATTGAAGCAAAATGTACCAGGATTTTTCGGTGTAGGAACTGCTTTAAAACAATTTGAAGAAACCAATCAATGGGAAAAGGTATCTCAATTATATCAAAATTCCTTGTTCTTTAAAACATTGATAGAAAACAGCATGATGTCGCTGTCTAAATCTTTCTTTCCGCTTACGGCTTACATGCAAAAAGATGAAGAATTTGGCGAGTTTTGGCAGATTATTTATGATGAATATTTAGAAACCAAACGATTATTGCTCAAATTATCCGGTTTCACTGAATTGATGGAAAATTATCCCGACGGAAAAGCTTCGATTGAAATTCGTGAACAAATTGTATTGCCGTTATTGACGATTCAGCAATATGCTTTGTTGAAAATCAGTGAATTAAAAAAGCGAAAAAATCCAAACGAAAAGCAAATTGCGGTCTATGAAAAAATTGTAACCCGTTCGTTGTTTGGAAATATTAATGCAAGTAGAAATTCGGCATAAAAATTAAATTTTTTTAAATAAAATGAACTTATCCTCTTTACAAGCAAACGAATACGCACCTTATTATTCACCTTATATCAAAGCATTAGGCGAAGTTAATTTGATGGAAGAATTAGAAAATTCAATGCAGAATTTTGAAGAATTTATAAATCAAATTCCATCCGAAAAACATGAATTTCGCTATGCGGAAGGAAAATGGACCATCAAAGACATTGTACAACATTTAATTGATGCCGAACGCATTTTTGCCTATCGCTCGTTGCGGTTTGCCCGAAAAGATCAAACACCACTTAACGGTTTTGATGAAAATGAGTATGTTGATGCTACAGATGCTAACAAAAGAACGCTAACTGATTTACTCCAAGAATATAAAGCAGTGAGGTTATCAACGTTATATTTATTCAAGTCGTTTAATGACGAAGAATTAATGTACACCGGAATCGCTTTGAATAATACATTCACAGTTCGAGCCATTGGTTTTATTGCATTAGGTCATCAAAAACATCACCAACGTATTATAGCAGAAAGGTATTTGTAGAAACTATTTCTTCTTACCGTTATTAAACTTAACTTTCTCAACAATTTCAGGTTTTGCATCCGGTTTCTTTTTAAAACCAGGCTTTCCTGTTGGTTTTCCAGCGGGTCTTGGAGCTGATTTTTGCACAGGCTTTTTATCACCAAAGGTTTTGGCTTTTGGTTTTTCTGTGGCTGGAGTAGTTGGTTTGTGACTTTTAATCACCTCCAACGGATTTTTCGGATTTTCTTTTGTTCCTCTTAAATGGATTACTAATCCGTTCAAAAAATTGCGAAGCACTTGATCACCACATTCCATATAATTAGGATGGTCTGCATTTCTAAAAAAAGCTCCTAATTCCGCTTTCGATATACGAAAATTAACCAATTCCATGATTTCTACAATTTGATCATCACGAAGTTGAAGGGCTACACGGAGTTTTTTGAAAATATCGTTGTTGTTCATTTTTATAATTGTTGCGGGTTTGAAGGTGGCGGGTTGCGAGTTTTTTATTCGGTAAAGATAGTGTAATTTTCAGCTTCATAAAAGTACAAAAGTTTTATTAGCTTAGGGAATTTAGTTTTTAATTCTTCATCTAGTAAAAAGATGGAATAGACATCAAATCCCATATGAAATTCTTCATTTTTAGAAAACATATATTTTCTATACTCTGTTTCATTCAAGTTTTCAATGTCATCGACTTTATGTTTAAAATATGACACATTTTCAATTTCTCTCAATAATTTAAATAATTCAGTTGCTTCATCATCATCTTCATTAAACAATAATAATTGATTTTTAATATCAAAAGGTGTAACATACATCCATCTATTATAATTGAAACGATCATTTTCATTTAAATAAACCCAATTTTCTTTAAAATTATGGATAATCATTCGTTGTAAAATTATTGTATCTAAAGATACTTTTGAATTAGAATTGAAAGCTTCCCTAACTTTGAAAACTTGAAATTGTGAAGCATCTGTATTCCTTTCCTTTAGAGCTTTAATTGTTTCATCTTTTAGTTTGAAATTGTAGTTATGATAGGTTTTTGCAACTTCATCATCAATATATTGATATTCTTTTTCAAACCTTTTATGGTAAGAATTATTCAAAACAGATTGATCAACTTTAGATATAAATGTCAAAATTATTGATAATATCATACAAATGATAAAAGAATAAATCATCCAAAGTCTACATTTAAATACTAATTGAATTACTGACCAACTTTTAAAAAATAAAAAAATCGGTATCAATAAAAAGAAATTAATATAATTATCAATTAACTCTTCAAAATAAGATGGACCTCCAACCCCAAAAAACACTGTTGAAATTGCACTGCAAAATCGAGTTATAATAAATAAGAAAAACCAAAAAAATAAAAGGTGATACATTTTTGCCGTTCTTTTTAACAGACTGTATTTTCGCCTCTTTTGATAATCAGTATTCATCCAAATCCAAAGTGTCATATTCAAGCCTAAAAAGCTTGATAGATACGAGAAAAAAAATGTGTAAAACCAAACCTTTTTATCAGAAAGAATTAATAAATCGGTATTCATTTGACTAAATAACCTGAAAAATTCTCGAAAGTAATTGAAACTAAAAGATAGTGTTGTGGCAGTTAAAATACCAATAATTATTCCGAACCAAAAATTAGTTTTTCCTACATTATTAATGCTTATTTTATCTTTTTTCCAATTGTTCATCTTGAAATTTTATGGATTTATAATAACCCGCAACTCGCAACCTTCAAACCCGCAACTAAAACATCCACCGAACTGCATCGCCAAAATTCTCCCGCCATAACTTCTCATTGTGTTTTCCATCTTTGATGATGACTTGTTTCAAGTTCGATTTTTTGCAAATTCGTTTTTCAATCAAAGCTGTCATTTTATTGAAATCACTCACCATGTCTTCACTTTCGCTATCTCCACAAAGGAAATAGAGTTTTGCGTTGATTTTCTCTGTTTTTTCTGTAAATGTGTAAATATCTTCCGTGTACCAAAAAGAAGGTGAGAAGACTCCGGCTTTTCCGAAGATTTCAGGATATTTTAACACTGCATAATACGAAACCAATCCGCCCAACGAACTGCCAAATATAGTGGTGTGTTTGGCTTTTGTTTTGGTTCGATAGGTTTTATCAACGTGTGGTTTTAAGGTGGTTACAATAAAATCCAAATAGGCATCGGCATTTCCGCCACCGTGTTTTTCGTGTTTATAGGGTGTTAATTCTTCTAAACGTTTTTCGTTTCCATGTTCGATGCCGATAACAATTACATTCATTTTCAAACTGTCTAACGTTTCATCAACCTTCCATTCGCCGGCATAGGAAGTTTTAGAATCAAATAGATTTTGTGCATCATGCATATAAATTAAAGGATAATTCCGAGTTTGCTTTTCGTAATCTTTTGGCAAATAAACCCATATTTTTTTAGTAGTTTTTAATTGAGGAGCTTCTATCTCAAAAGTAGAATAACGTTTTTGACTCCAAACGTTCTGACTAACGAAAACAAGTATGCCGAAAAGAATAAGTAACGAGAAAATTAACTTCATTTTTTGATAAATTAAATGGAAAAACTAAATTAGCCAAAAATATGGTTTTATGATCACGTATAAAGAAAAATTAAGTTTGTTGGGCGATATGATTGAACTTTCTAAAGTAGATGGTCAATTGCACGACAGCGAATACGAATTTATCAAAATGGTAGCCGAAGAATTAAACGTTCGCACTGCCGATTTTGAAGAATTATTTTCAACTCCAAACGAACTCTTAGTTTTTAAGTCGGAATTTAAACGTATTGAGCATTTTTACCGCTTAGCGTTACTTTCGCATTGCGATAACCATCACCACGATCGTGAACATGAATTTATGTATCAGTTGGGATTAAAATTAGGTTTAAACCCTTTTTCCATCAAGCGTGTATTAAAAGAAATGGATAATTCGCCAACACGAATGATTGAAGCCGATTTGTTGTTGGGAATTTTTAAGGAGCAACATAATTAATTTGGGTAAAAGGTAAAAGGTAATTGCTAAAAGGTGATTTGGAATATAATCTCCTGCAATTTTTTCATGTCGACCAAACGAGACACCTCACAATATAAGTAAAAGAGTGCCAAAAGCAAGAATTTAGCAGTGACTAATACCTTTCAATCCATTTTGTTAGACGAACAATTATAACCACTATAGATGTAATTATTTTTATCCGTTGTAAAGGTCATTTAACAAAAAACATTTTCTGCTAACTACTTTTATTTATTTTTCCTAAATACCGCTTTGCACAATCCGAAGCACAAATGAGTCCGGCAGCCATCATAATTACATCTTTAATTACAAGTCGGCCCGCACCGGATAAATAAGGGAATCCAAAATGTGGAGTTGGAAAATCGCCACCTAAATTGGGGACATAAACTTCGGGCGTGGTTATTAAAAATGTTAAAGTAACTAATGACATTCCAAATGTTAACAGCCCACCAATTAACCCGATTTTATGAAACCAAATTCCTAATAGTGTTAAGATTCCGATGATCACAATTACTAATCCTAAACCATAGGCAAAAATATAGGTTCCGTTTTCGGTGTGCCAATCAATGTTTTTTTTAACCGTTTTTCCCTCGGGGTTTTTGTACTGACTATATTCAGGAGATTCTTTAGCATATAAAAACGACATTAACGGACTATTGGCAACAAACGGAACAATCCCGTCTGCTTCATATTGAAAGGCTTTGAGTCCGCCAATCCAAACCATAACAATACAGATTGATATTCTTGCCAGATTGATAAACTGTCTCTGACTGTTTGCTAAAATCGTGATGAGTTTATTCATTTTGTAGTTTTTTAGTAAAATAAAATTAGATAATCTATCTTAAACAGAATATTTTCTAAACATATAAATCCATATCATTCTGGATAATCGAATATTGAAAAAACACAGCAATATAATTACACAACAAATGATTGGAATCATTCGTAAATCGATTGGTTTTTCAAAAAAATTAAGTAAAAACAGATAGGTTATAATTCCTTCTCCAACAGTTAGTGCATAATTGACGAACATTGCTCCAAAAAAATAACCCGGTTCTTTTTCAAATTTATAATGACAAGAGCTGCAGTGTTCATTCATCTTAGGAAAACCAACACTAAAGAAAAAACTTTTGTCTTTAAATACTTTTCCGTTGTTACAATTCGGACATTCATTTTTCAGAATTTTACTTACTATGTTAGCCATTGTGTTCTTTTTGTTGCAAAATTAATGCATTATTTTGCTGTGGATTATTTGTATATTCGCTAAAAATAGTAGTATAAAGACATTTTTATGGAAAAACTTCCTATTTATAAAATTAATAAATTCAATTGTGAGTCGAGTGAGAATGATTTGTATATCAACGATTTCAAAACTCATCTCACTAAAAATTCATTTATTGAAAAATTACACAGTCATAACTTTTACTTATTAGTTTTTTTTACAAAAGGAAGCGGACTACATTCTATTGATTTTAATCAGTATGAAATTAAACCCGGCACTGTTTACTTGCTAAATCCTGGGCAAATTCATAGTTGGCAACTTTCTGAAGACATTGATGGATACATAGTTTTTTATTCGCAGGAAGTGTATAATTTATATTTTGGAAAAAAGAAAATTGAAGATTATCCCTTTTTTAGTTCACTAAGAAATTCTCCTGAAATTGTGCTCAACAATCAACAAATGAGTGAAATAATTCCCATTTTTGAACTTTTGATGCACGAAAATAACCAAATAGAATACAAAAAAACAGATAAATTGCTCAATCTGATTGACATTATTCACATTGAATTAGCTAGAATTTACAGTTTCTCAGCAAACCATGATATTCATTCCTATCATCTAAAAATAAAGGAATTAGAAGAGTTGGTTGCTCAACATTATAAACACCAAAAATTACCGTCTTTTTATGCAGATAAAATGAATATTACTCTAAAACACTTGAACAGAATTTGTAAAAATATATTGAACACAACAGTCACTGATTTTATTTATGGGAAAATAATTTTAGAAAGCAAACGTTTATTGGCAACTCAAAAACAAACAATTAGCGAAGTAGCCGATGAAATGGGTTTTGAAAATCATTCCTATTTTACAATTGTTTTTAAAAAATATACAGGTGTTACGCCGCAACAATTTAAAAAAGGAATAAGTGTTTTAAGTTGAATTGCTTAGTAAATGTGGAGAAAACTAATCAAACAAGGAATATTTTTTTGTGTTTACTAACTATTTATCTCCTTAAAATTTTCAAATGCCAAAAACAATTCTTTTCTAATTTCCCAGCCTAAATCAGCTTCGTTTAGAATGTTTTGATTTTTCTCAAACACAGCTATAACTTTTTCCCATAGGAGTTTATTGTTTTTCCAAAATTCATTGTCAGAATTTAAAACACTTTTTAGCAAATCTCCTTCATAAAAATCCCCTTCGGCAAGAATGTTGTTTTCTAATGCTTTTATAGCCAACGGAATTAAATAAATCAATCCACTATTCTGACCAATCATTATTCTTAAATCTTCAATATCAAAATCGCCTAAAGCCTTTTTTCGTAAATTTAAACAAGTAGTAATAAGATAAGATTCCTCTTTCGGGATTTCTAAATACTTCTTTTCTAGTTGTTCAATGGTTTTATTTAAATTAGTTTCCAAGTATTGAATTGAATTAGTGGGTAATAGATGTGCTATTAAAGCGTGTATATTTTTACTAAAATACAAAAAACATCATCAGTTTAGTCATTTTTTTAAAATAGTGAAATCATGAGTTGTAGAAGAGTAAAAAGATAATGACATGGGACAACAAAGTTTTATTACTCTATTTAAATAAAATAGAAGAATAGTGAAGTTCCAATTAAACTGCCAATTATAATAATGGTAAAGCCTTGCCAAATTAATTTTTTTAAATTAATACTGTAATTTGTGAATTTCATCAACAACCAGTTTACAACAACTACCAATAAAAACATTATTATTCCGATACTAGCAAAACCGATAAATCTCAACACAAAAGATAGTATAGGATTTTCTAACAGTTGTTCGGCATTTTCTTTTGAACCGATCCAAAAAAATCCGCTCAAAAAAACAATTAAACAACTAATAAGTAATAGTAGAGTAAAATTGATATATTTCATTTGGATTACTTCTGCTTAGTTGATAAATATAATAATATAATTAGATTGGTTTAGTAACTGCGAAGTCATAGACATACTAAGCAAGTTAATACTTTTATAGGAAGACTTTTGTAAGCCGGTAGCCGTTATTTAAACTTTTGTTCATTTTCTTTCACTCTAAAGATGACAATCTTTGCTATCAACTCATACGGAACTTGATCGAACGGAAATTGTACCGAACCTTTTCCTTGTTTGTAATACGAAAGTTCTTTACTAAATTCAGTATGACCGGAAGGTGTGGCATAAAATCCGATATGATTTTTAAACGCAGCAAAATACACCAAAGGCTTTCCGTTTGTTTTATAGGCAGGCATTCCGTAAGAAATACTTTCTGCAGCGTTTGGTGCGTTTTCAATAATTACGCTGCGAATTTTACTCAAACTCAACTGAATCGATTTTGGATAAGTCCCAATATATTCATCTACAGATTTGAAATTGGTATTCATTTGAATTTTAGAAAAGTTTAAAATATAATGTTAGCTGAGGAAACTTGTTGTTTTATGTGGTTGCGGGTACGAGCGTGACGCTCGCACTAGCGGGGGGTGTAATCCCAAGATCAGCAATTGTTATAAACTTGTATTATTCAATATATTTCACTACGATTTTTCCGATGTCTGTTAAAAAAGCTGCTGCTATTTTTTCGCGATTAGTTTTAGAACCTTTTAGATATCTATTTCTTAGTAAATCATTCATTGAATGTGACATTTTGAACTTAATTTTTGAATCATTAATCCCTTTTGAATTACAATACACATTAATAAATTCAGGAATCCAATCATGAGTTAATCTACCTCCTTCAGAGGAATATGATTTTAATTCCCATGGTGTCCAATGATTATAATCTGATAATAAAGTCAAAGCTTGTGGAGTAAGTGTTTCAATTTGATTTAATGCAAATTTATGGTCTTCAAATAGGTTTTGAAAGTCACTATTAACAATGTGTTTAAGAACAGTTGATAAATGATTTGTTAATTCAAAATCTGGAGGTTCATTGTCAAGAATTCTAAGTATTTTGTTGAAGATAGTATTTCCTTGAGGATTTGTCAAGAAAGATTTAAGTTTTTCCACAGAATCTTCGGTTTGATCTGCTTTATCGAAATATGAGGAAAGTAAAATTTGTTTTTTAGCTTCCTTAATTTCACTGTCAATTTCTTCATTCCAATTTAGAATAGTATTTATTACTTCGCCTACTTTAAAAAGACCCAGGACTTTGTCTCTTATAGTTTTTGTGGTTTTAGAGTCAATAATACCATCTTCCTCTTCCTGAGTTAACTTAACATTTTCAATACGCTTCTGCAAGCTTTGTTTTTGAGAATCAAAATAAATTTTGGGATCAACTATTATCTCTTTTTTGATTATGTCGCTCATGTTTTTAATTGTGATTAAGTTCTAATATATTGTGCATAACGTGCTGTGATTTGTAACAGTTACCATGATTTATTACAAATGATTTCAAAATTTAAATTTCTTTCTTAATTTCAGCAGAAAATTCGTGATATACCTAAGCCCAGCAATTGTTACAAACTGCTGTGCTTGTTGCACAACTCCTCAAATATACCAAAAAAATCTTGCAAAAAAGATTCACTTTTTGTAATTTTAGACATGCAAGGAAAAAAAGAACTCACCCCAAAAATGCTCTACCAAGTTCATTTACAGGACTTGATTCCGGAGCATAATTTTTACCGAATATTGGATAAAGCCATTGACTTTCGATTTTTATATAAAGCTACACAAGACTATTACGGAGACGAAGGACAAGAGAGTATTGACCCTGTAGTGTTCTTCAAAATCTGTTTGGTTGGTTATTTGAACAACATCAA